>CAMNIW010000006.1 GCA_946540675.1 uncultured Clostridia bacterium
AACGTATCCCGCTTTTTCTATAGCCGCGAGTATGGTTTCGATGGTCTCTTCATCGCTCGAAAGGTTGGGAGCGAAACCGCCTTCGTCGCCTACGGAAGTCGCAAGACCTTTCGCTTTAAGTATGGAAGCGAGAGCGTGGAATACTTCCGCGCACTGACGGAGCGCTTCTTTGAAAGAAGGCGCGCCGACGGGCATTATCATAAATTCCTGCGTGTCGACGGTGTTGGTAGCGTGCGCGCCGCCGTTCAGAATGTTCATCATAGGAACGGGCAAGCGGTTGCCGTTTATACCGCCGAGAAAACGGTAAAGGGGAACGTTAAGGCTTTGAGCCGCCGCGCGCGCCGCCGCGATGGATACCGCGAGTATGGCGTTGGCGCCGAGTTTGGATTTATCCTTGGTTCCGTCAGCCTTTATCATAGCGGCGTCTACCGCGTAGATATCGCTCGCGTCCATTCCGACGAGAACGGAATTTATGACGGTGTTGACGTTTTCGACGGCTTTGGTCGTGCCCTTTCCGAGATAGCGTTTCTTGTCGCCGTCGCGGAGTTCGAGCGCTTCGAACTCACCGGTGGAAGCGCCGGAGGGAGCCATACCCCTGCCGACGGTGCCGTCTTCGAGAATTACTTCGGCTTCGACCGTGGGATTCCCGCGGGAATCGAGTATTTCGCGGCCGATAACTTTTTTGATCTTCAAATATGCCATAATTAACTCCTTTTAATTATATAAATTCCACGTAATATTGTAACCGTTTTGACTTCGGTTGTCAACGATTTGACGGTCAAAATCAAAACCCGAGTTCTTGCTTGCACTCGGCAAACGCTTTGACGCACTTATCTATATCTTCCTTGCTGTGCGCCGCGGACATCTGAGTTCTTATTCTCGCCTTACCCTTGGGGACCACGGGGTAGAAAAATCCCGTGACGTATATACCCTTTTCAAGCATCATATCCGCAACTTTCTGACTTAAAACCGCGTCGTATAACATAACGGGGATTATCGCGTGATCTTTACCTATAAGGTCGAAACCGCGCTTTTCCATCTCGCCGCGGAAGTAAGCCGCGTTTTCCATGACTTTTTTGCAAAGCGAATTGTCGCGTTTGAGCGTTTCGATCACTTTGAGAGTCGCCGCGCATATAGCGGGGGCGACGGTGTTGCTGAAAAGGTACGGACGGCTGCGCTGACGGAGAAGATCTATTATTTCCCTTCTGCCGCTCGTAAAGCCGCCGCTCGCTCCGCCGAGAGCCTTGCCGAAAGTTCCGGTTATTATATCCACTCTTCCGCGGACTCCGCAATATTCGGCGGTGCCCCTGCCCGTTTCTCCGACAAAGCCCGTGGCGTGGCTGTCGTCCACTACTACGAGCGCGCCGTATTTCTCGGCAAGATCGCATATCCCTTTAAGGTCGGCGATTATGCCGTCCATAGAGAAAACGCCGTCGGTGACGATGACTTTTTGTTTCGCCCCGTCCGCTTCCGCCTGCCTGAGTTTGTCTTCGAGATCCTGCATATCGTTGTTTTTATAGCGGTATTTCATCGCCTTTGCAAGCCTTACCCCGTCGATTATGCTGGCGTGGTTGAGTTCGTCCGAGATGATCGCGTCTTCCTTGGTCGTTATCGTCTCGAAAAGTACGCCGTTGGCGTCGAAACAACTGCTGTAAAGTATGGTGTCGTCGGTTCCAAGAAAGTCCGAAAGCGCGTTTTCGAGTTCTTTGTGGATAGTCTGCGTTCCGCATATAAAGCGCACGCTCGACAAACCGAAACCGTACTTGTCGTAACTTTCCTTCGCCGCGTCTATCAGCATTTTACTGTCGGAAAGTCCCAGATAGTTATTAGCGCAAAAGTTGAGAACGCCGCCTTTTGCGGTGGTGTCTATCCTGCTTCCCTGCGGAGTGGTTATTATCCTTTCGTTTTTCCACAGTCCGCTTTCCTTTATCTCGTCGAGAATGCCTTGATAATACTTTTTGTCGATCATAATATTTTTCTCCTTTCGGTCGCGATCTTCCTTGTTACCACTTCATGATGACTTTGCCGCTCTTGCCGCTGTGCATCATTTCAAAGCCCTTTTCAAAATCCTTGTAATCTATCTCGGCGGTGACTATACCGGAAATATCCAGCCCAGATTTCAGCATAGCCGTCATCTTGTGCCACGTTTCGAAGACTTCCCTTCCGTATATGCCCTGAATGGTGAGCATATTGAAGATGACCTTGTTCCAGTCGATCTTCGTGTCGTTTCCCTGAACGCCGAGCATCGCGATCTTGCCGCCCATTATCATATTGTCTATCATCTCGTTGAAGGCTATTCCGCTTCCGCTCATTTCGAGACCGACGTCGAAACCTTCTTTCATACCTATCTCTTTCTGCACGTCTTTAAGCCTTACCTTGGCGGTGTTTACGGTCGTTATGTCCGCGCACACCTTCTTTGCGAGTTCGAGCCTGTAATCGCTTATGTCGGTCAGAACGACGTTTTTAGCGCCGACGTGACGGCATATAGCCGCCGCCATTATGCCTATCGGACCCGCGCCCGTTATAAGCACGTCTTCGCCCACCATACCGAATTTGAGCGCGGTGTGCGTGGCGTTACCTAAGGGATCGAATATCGAATACATCTTCTCCGGTATCGCTTCGGTATCGCAAAGCCACAAATTGCTTATGGGAATGCTCGCGTATTCGGCGAATATGCCGTCGCGGTTTACGCCTATCCCTTTGGTGTTGGGACAAAGGTGCCGTCTTCCCGCACGGCAGTTCCTGCACTTGCCGCATACGACGTGTCCTTCGGCGCTCACGATATCGCCGACCTTGAACGAGTCGTCGGCTCCCTTTATCTCGACTATTTCGCCGACGAATTCGTGTCCTATCGTCAGCGGCGGAACTATGGTGTTTTGAGCCCAATCGTTCCAATCGTATATGTGGACGTCCGTTCCGCATATCGCGGTGTAGTGTATCTTTACGAGCGCTTCGCCGAATCCTATCTTCGGCACTTCTTTTCTTACGAGTTCCAAACCCCTTTCTCTCGCGGGTTTGACTATCGCGTCCATCAACATATAATATTCTCCTTAGGGTCTATCCCCGATTAAAATTCAAAAGTAAAGACGTTTTCCGCTTCTCTCGGTATTTCGTGTTCGGCGTCCAATTCGGGTCCGCAGGAGTGAGAGCCTACCCCGCGCATCGCAAGGTCTACGCATATATACGTCCTGCCCGTCTTTTTGAGTTCGAAATCGTGTTTTTTCTCGGTTATCTCCGCCGTGGAATACGGCAGAACGGAGAACGAAAACGGTTTTTCCGCGGTCAAAGAGAATAGCCCCTTTACGCCGAGATAGCGCGACTTGTAGTGACTTCCCGTTTCCTGCGGCATAACGTAATGAGTGAAGTTGCTTTCGGCGTCGCTCTCGTAACAGCCGTACTCGCTGGCGAGATTTTTGTCCGAATAACTCTCGTAAGGTCCGAATCCGACGTATGAAAACTCCGAGAACTTTTCGTCAGCCGAAAACTCTATGCCGAATCTCGGCAGCCTTTGCACGAAGTCCGCGAGCCTGTATTTTACGGCGACGGTGAGTTTGTTTCCGTCCGCCTTGAAACTCGTTTCGTAAAAGACTATCGGCTCTAAACAGTTGCACCCTATATATCCCTTTTCGGCGTAACAACCGTCTCCCGAAGTCCTTTCGGTCGGAATCGCGGCGCAGTCTTTAAGGCGCAAAACCTTGAAATAGTAGTCCGCGTTCAGCATTTCGTTGTCTATATAACGGATAAAATTGAGTTTTACGGTCGTCGAAAAATCTTCGCCGGCGGAGATAACGACGTTATCCCCTTCCCTTTTTACCGTTACTTTTCTGCCCGCCTGTTTTACCGTCGGCAGGGGAACTTCTCTCTCTTCGCTGTTGAGTTTTCCGCCGTATACCGCCTTCATTTCGAGAGCGCCCGGCTTTATCTTCCTGTCGGCGGTAACAAGCCCGTCGGCGCAAAAATTGCCGTCGTGCTCCTTTTCTCCGAAATCTCCGCCGTAAAGGAATTTATTGCCCGCCTTTATCGCGTGATCCGCCCACTCCCAGACGAATCCGCCGAAGCATTGCGGATTACCGTATATCAGTTTCCAATATTTTGCGAGATCGCCGTTGCTGTTGCCCATCGCGTGCGAGTATTCGCAAAGCACCGCGGGACGCTTGTCGACGCCGCTCGCGAGAATTTGCTCTATCATCTCAACGGGGGCGTACATACCGCTCAAAAAGTCTATGTTTTCCGCGATACGGTATTTGGGGTCGGCGTTTATGACCCCTTCGTAATGCACGGGACGGGAATCTCTCGACTTTACGTATTCCGCGCCCTTGAAAAACGCCTTGCCGTAAGAACTCTCGTTGCCGAGCGACCATATGATTACCGACGGACGGTTTTTGTCCCTTTCGACAAGCGATATTTCCCTGTCGGTTATACATTTTTCAAACCGTTCGTCTTCGGCAAAACTCTCCCATAACGGCAAGTCGTAGCCGCCCTGACGACAGCACGCGCCGTGCGTTTCGACGTCGGCTTCGTCCATGACGTATATGCCGAGCGCGTCGCAAAGAAGGTAAAACTCCGGCATATCGGGATAGTGCGAAGTCCTTATCGCGTTTACGTTAAGGCTCTTCATAAGCCGTATGTCTTTAAGAGTATCGTAAACGGTTACCGTCGCGCCCGTCTTGCAGTTGAACTCGTGACGGTTTACGCCTTTGAGTTTTACCGCTTCGCCGTTTATCTTGAACACCGAGCCGTCGATTTCCACCGAACGGAAACCTATTCTCTCCGTTATTTTTTCGCCGGCGGCGCGTATTTCGAGATCGTAAAGTTTCGGGTTTTCCGCCGACCAAAGCGACACCTTGCCGACGGGTATTTCCGCCTTTTTGCGGCCTTCGACAAACGCCGTCTTGCCCTTTACGCAAACCGTCGCGCCGACGTCGCTTTCGTTTATGAACCTGACGAAATTCCTTTTGCCCGAAGAAAAGGTTTCTATTTTATAATCCGTTATATGATTTTTCGGCCTTTTGAGCAAATATACGCTCCTGAATATGCCCGAAAAACGGAACTTGTCCTGACACTCGAAATAACTGCCCGCGCACCACTTCAACACCACTACGTCTATTACGTTTTCGCCGTCTTTTACGCAGTCGGTGATATCGAACTCGCTCATAGAGTGCGAAATTTGCGAATACCCTATCTCCGTTCCGTTGACGTAGAGATAAAACGCGCTGTCGACGCCTTCGAAGACTATATAATACTTCTTGTCTTCCTTTTTAAGGTCGACCGTCTTGCGGTAGTGCCAGCAGGGATTTTTCTCGGGAACGCGCGGCGGATCGACGGGGAAGGGATAGCGCGTGTTGATATACTGAATACGGTCGTATCCGTGCATCTGCACGCAGGACGGAACGGGTATTTCGTCCGTTACGTCTTCGCTTATATCTACGTCCGACGGCTTTTCGTGCGCGCGGATATTCCACGTACCGTCGAGAGATAAGAACTCCGAACTCGAACGCCTGTCGACTATTCCGTAAACCTTTTTTACGACGTCTTCTTCCGCAAAAGGCACGTAATAACTCCTGAACGGCTCGACTCCTATCCTGTCGAACTTTTCGTATTCTTTCATTTTTTCGCTCCTTATTTTGTATACAAAAAACCGCAATGCGCGCATTACGGTCTTTATTTTACGGGTTTGGTGAGATACTTTTCTCTGAGAGTGGTTATATCATCGTCGGTTATTCCGAGAACGGCCTTGCAATATCCGATAACGCTTCCGTATCGGCTCTTTATCTCTTCTATAACGGTCTGCAAATATATCTTTTTGAGAGTCATAAGACCGAGAAGTATAGCCTTGACTCGCCTTTTGGCGGGAAGGATCGCTATGCCTATGCGGTTGAGCAAGAATCTCCGTTTCAGAAATCTCGCGGAGATGAGATAATCCTTGTATATGTCTTCTTCGCCGACGCCGAGAAGGGACTCAACGAGCATGGAACATATACCCGACCTGTCCTTTCCGCTGGAACAATGCCACACCACGCACCCGTCGTCTTCGATGATTATCCGTAAAACCTGCCTGAGTCTTTTTTGCTGTTCTTCGGTAAAGAGTATAGCGCGGTAGACGTCCGTCATATACGCGTCGACGTTCATACCGTACTCGTCGCGAAGCCTGTCGCCTTCTCTCTTCATCGTCTTCAGCATCGTCTTGGCGGACATAGGCATATCCGTAGGAGTAGTCGTCACGGGAAGCCATACGTTTTCGCTCGAAGCGATATGCGTGTCGGGACGCGTCTGACGTTCTATGGGAACGCGGAGATCCACGACCTTGGATATGCCGAGAGCGGCGAGAGTCCTGCGGGATTTTTTGGGCAGTTTGAAGAGTTTTCCGCTGCGTATAAGTTTGCCGCGGACTATTTCCTTGCCGTCTTCGGTGGCTATACCGCCGAGATCTCTCGTATTGTAAAGCCCTTTGGCTTTTATCTTTATGACTTCGTACATACCGCTATTATAACATATATATCTTTTTTTACAAAACGTTTTATCGGAAATATATATTTTTTCACATAGCCGAGTGTGAATAGATTTAAAAGCGGCGGACGGGAAACCCGTCCGCCGCGAAAGTCCGACCTGTCAGTTGAACTTTTCTCTGTGTTCGTTGTAAGTGGTGTGAAGAAGTTCGTGAGCCTTGTGAGAGTTGGGCTCTCCGAGATAATCCTTGTAAAGCGCGATTATCTGCGGATTGTTGTGCGAACATCTCTCCTTCCTGCTCTCGTCTTCGGCATAGAGCGCTTTCGCTCTCTTTTCCTTATACGTATCGAGAATGTCCGGACCTTCGTTGGGAAGGAAGCACGGCTTTACGTACGGCTGTCCGCCGCCGGCGATACATCCGCCCGGACAACCCATTATCTCGATGAACTGATATTCGCTCTTGCCCGCCCTTATCTGGTCGAGAAGAACTTTTGCGTACTTCATTCCGTGAGCGACGGCTACCTTTACGGTCTTGCCCGCAAATTCGTAAGTCGCTTCTTTGATACCTTCGAATCCCCTGACGTCGTTAAGTTCGACCTTTTTGAGTTCCTTGCCCGTAAGTTTATACGCCGCGGTACGAAGAGCCGCTTCCATAACGCCGCCCGTAACGCCGAATATGACGCCCGCGCCCGTATAGTCGCCGACTATGTCGTTGTCGAATTCTTCGTCGGGAAGTTTGGTGAACATTATGCCCGAACGCTTGATAAGTTTGCCGAGTTCTCTCGTGGTGATGACCGCGTCGACGTCGGCAAGTCCGTCTTTATTGGCAAGTTCGGGTCTTTGCCTTTCGTACTTCTTGGCGGTACAGGGCATCACGGATACCACGAACATATCTTTGGGATCGATACCGTTCTTTTCGGCGTAGTAGGATTTGAGTATCGCGCCGAACATCTCGTGCGGAGATTTGCACGAAGAAAGGTGGGGTATCATATCGGGATAGTTGTATTCGCAATAGTTGATCCAGCCGGGCGAACACGAAGTTATCATCGGGAGAACTCCGCCTTCGGTTATTCTCGACAAAAGTTCGGTCGCTTCTTCCATTATGGTAAGGTCGGCGCCGAAGTTGGTGTCGAACACCTTTTTGAAACCGAGCCTTTTAAGAGCCGCGACCATCTTGCCGGTAGCGAGCGTTCCGATAGGCATATCGAACTCTTCGCCGATAGCCGCCCTTACCGCGGGAGCGGTCTGTACGACTACGTACTTGCCCGCCTTCATAGCGGCGTCGATCTTGTCTATGTCGGACACTTCCATAAGCGCACCCGTCGGGCAAACGCTTACGCACTGACCGCAAAGGATACAGGGCGAGTTG
The DNA here is from genome assembly GCA_946540675.1 of uncultured Clostridia bacterium. Taxonomy (GTDB): domain Bacteria; phylum Bacillota; class Clostridia; order Christensenellales; family Borkfalkiaceae; genus UBA10281. The sequence goes on from CAMNIW010000006.1 coordinate 7,817, forward strand.
GCGAAACTTCTGTTTTCCGCAGGGGCGACGATGGTCTTGAATCCCCTTTTCTCGAAACCGAGTATACCGAGCCCGTGAGCGTTTTTACATCTCTCGATACATCTTCCGCAAAGCACGCACTTGGACGTATCTCTCTTTATGGACGGAGTGAGCATATCGACGGTCGTCTCGGTCTTTTCGCCGACGTACATATCGTCTCTCGCGCCCGTGAGTTTGGCTACGTGCAAAAGTTCGCACTTGCCGTTTTTGTCGCACTGCTGGCAGTTTTTGTTGTGGTTGGAAAGGAGAAGTTCTACCGAAGTTCTTCTCGCGGCGGTCGCCTTGGGAGAAGAAATGGTTATCTCCATACCGTTTGCCACGGGATATACGCAGGACGCTACGAGTCCCCTTGCTCCCGTCGCCTCTACAAGGCAGACGCGGCACGAAGCCTTGGAGCATTCTCCGTGGTTATACGCGCAAAGAGACGGGATCTCGAATCCGCATTCTCTCGCCGCTTCCAAAATGGTCATTCCCTCTTCTACTTCAAAGGGGATTCCTTCTATCTTGATGTTTATTTTAGACATATTCCGATCTCTCCTTTGACTCAGACTTTGGAAATGGCTTTGAACTTACACGAAGCCATACACATACCGCACTTGATGCACTTGTCGGATATGATCTCCCTGGACGGAAGTTTGTGTCCGGGCGCAACGTAGTCGGTCTTTACGATCGTATTGACGGGGCACTGTCTTTCGCACAGGCCGCATCCGATACACTTGTCTTTATCTATCTTGTACTCCATAAGGTTTTTGCATACGTGCGCGGGACACTTTTTGTCCACGATGTGCGCGACGTATTCGTCCCTGAAGTGCGCGAGAGTCGAAAGTATGGGGTTGGGAGCGGTTTGTCCGAGTCCGCAAAGCGAATTGCTCCTGACGTTGACGGCGAGTTCTTCGAGATCTTCGAGATCCTTCATAGTGGCCTTTCCGTCGGTTATCTTGGTCAGAAGTTCGAGCATTCTCTTGGTGCCGATACGGCAGGGAGAACACTTACCGCACGATTCGTCGCAAATAAATTCCATATAGAACTTGGCGACGTCGACCATACAGTTATCTTCGTCCATTACTATCGCGCCGCCCGAGCCCATCATAGAGCCTTTGGCGACAAGGTTGTCGTAGTCTATCTCGGCGTCGAGATCGTCTTTGGTAAGACAGCCGCCCGAAGGACCGCCCGTCTGGATCGCCTTGAACTCTTTGCCGTTGGGAACTCCGCCGCCGATGTCGTAGATGAGTTCGCGAAGGGTGGTGCCCATCGGAACTTCGACAAGTCCGACGTTGTTTATCTTTCCGCCGAGAGCGAAGACCTTGGTCCCCTTGGACTTCTCGGTGCCGTAGGACGCGAATTTAGCCGCGCCTTCCCTTAAAATATAGGGAACGGTAGCGAGAGTTTCGACGTTGTTTATGATGGACGGCTTTTGCCAGAGTCCCTTTACCGCGGGGAACGGCGGACGGGGTCTCGGCATACCCCTTTGCCCTTCTATCGAGTTAAGGAGAGCCGTTTCTTCGCCGCAGACGAACGCGCCCGCGCCGAGCCTTATATGCACCCTGAACGAGAAGTTCGTTCCGAGTATGTTGTCGCCTAAAAGTCCGATTTCTTCGGCTTGCTTGATGGCGATTTTAAGCCTGTTGACCGCTATCGGATATTCCGCTCTTACGTAGAAATAACCGTTCTGAGCGCCGATGGCGTAACCCGCTATCATCATACCTTCGATCACGGCAAGGGGATTGCCTTCGAGTATGGACCTGTCCATAAACGCGCCCGGATCGCCTTCGTCGCCGTTACATACGACGTACTTTTCGCCTTCGGGTTGAGCGTAAGCGAACTGCCACTTTCTTCCGGTCGGGAATCCGCCGCCGCCGCGTCCGCGAAGACCGGAAGCGAGAACTTCGTTGATGACTTCCTGTCTGTCCATTTTAAGCGCTCTCGCAAGACCTTTGAACGCGCCCGCGCCGAGCGCTTCGTTTATGTCTTCGGGATTCATGCTTCCGCAGCCGTGAAGGGCTATACGGACTTGCTTTTTATAGAAAGTGATGTCGTCCTGTTTCTTTACTTTTTCCTTGGTCTGGGGATCGACGTAAAGAAGCCTTTCGACTATCTCGCCGCCGATTATGTCCTTTTCGACGATCTCTTCGACGTCGTTTATGCTGACCATCCTGTATAAGGTATCTTCGGGATATATCTTGACGAAAGGTCCCTGCGAGCAAAAGCCGAAGCAGCCTACCTGATTGACGGTAGCCTTATCTTCGAGTCCTTTTTCCTTTATGAGTTCTTTGAACTTGGCGAGAATTTCCGCCGAGTTGGAAGAAAGACAGCCCGTGCCGCCGCAAAGGACTATGTGTCTTTTTCCGTCGCTTCCGCCGAACTTACCGCTTAAACACGCGGCGCACTGTTCGGACTTCTTCTCGAATTCTTCAAAATTCTTTATCATCCGTTGGCACCCCCTTTATACTCTTCGATGAGCTTGGGAACGTCGTTTACCGCCATCTTGGGATAAACCTTGCCGTTTATCTGTACGGCGGGAGCGATTCCGCAAGCGCCTATGCAGCGGAGCGCGTCGAGAGTGAACAACCCGTCTTCGGTAGTCTGTCCCGGTTTGATCTTGAGTATTTCCGAGAACTTGTCGATGACTTGCTGAGCGCCTTTTACGTAGCAAGCGGTACCAAGACAGCAACCTATTACGTACTTGCCCTTCGGAGTGAGTGAGAAGAACGAGTAAAAGGTGACGACGCCGTAGATCTCGGCGACGGAAATGCCCGTCTTCGCCGAAACGAGTTCCTGAACTTCGAGCGGAATATATCCGTACTCTTTCTGGATATCGCTCAGGATCATCATAAGCGGGGTCGTTTCGCCCTTATACCTGTCGCATATAGCGGTAATCTGTTTTACCGCCGCTTCCTGTAATTGAGCCATAATAGCCCTCCTTTAAGTAGAATAAATTTATTACACGGTTTTAAGGGGCACACGGGTGCCCATTCTTGTATATTATACTACAATCGCGACCCTGTGTCAATTTTTATTCTTTTCTTTTCGGGAATTTTGCAAAATTTTGAGCGACCGACCGCAAGGCGAAAAAAAGCGGCGGCTTTCTTTATCGGAAAGCCGCCGCAAAAGCGTTTATTAAATGTCGTAGCCGTCAGATAACGGTTTCTTCCGCGGTCTCGGCAGCCCTGACCGAATTGTACTGCGGAGTAAGGCTCTTATACGCCTTTACTCCCGTACCGGCGGGTATGAGTTTGCCGATTATGACGTTCTCTTTAAGTCCCATAAGCGGATCTATCTTGTTGTGGATAGCCGCGTCGGTAAGGACTTTGGAAGTTTCCTGGAAGGACGCCGCCGAAAGGAAAGATTCGGTGGCGAGAGCCGCCTTGGTGATACCGAGAAGAACTCTCTTCGCGATAGCGGGGACTCCGCCACGCGAAAGAACTTCGTTGTTTATGTCTTCGAGTTCGAGAAGGTCTACTATCTCGCCGGCAAGAAGGTTGGTATCTCCGCTCGAAAGTATCCTTACCTTTCTGAGCATCTGGTTGACTATTATCTCTACGTGCTTGTCGTTTATGTCGACGCCCTGACTTCTGTAAACCGACTGAACTTCGCGAAGGATATAATCCTGTACCGCCTTGAAGCCCTTGGTTTTGAGTATGGTCTGGGGGTTGACCGAACCGCCCGTGAGTACCGAGCCGGGCTCCACTTCGTCGCCCGTCTGAACTTTGAGTTCGGCGCTGAACGGTATAACGTAGTCCTTGGTGCTGCCGTCCGCGCACTGAACGCCGACGTGCCTTACCCCGTCCTTTTCGGAAACGGAGACCGTGCCGCTGTGTTCGCAGACGACCGCTTCGCCCTTGGGCTTTCTCGCTTCGAAAAGTTCTTCTACTCTCGGAAGACCTTGCGTTATATCTCCGGCGGACGCTATACCGCCGGTGTGGAAGGTTCTCATCGTGAGCTGAGTACCGGGCTCGCCTATCGACTGAGCCGCGATTATGCCGACCGCTTCTCCGACCTGTACGGGAAGCGAGTTGCTCATATTCTTGCCGTAGCACTTGGCGCATACGCCGTATTTTGCCTTACAGGAGAATACGCTCCTTATGGTCACCTTTTCGATGCCCGCCGCGCATATCTCTTTCGCCTTGTCTTCGGTTATCATCGTGTCCGCCGCGACTATTACTTCGCCCGTGGTCGGGTTTACTATGTCGACGGGGGTGAATCTTCCGTTTATCCTGTCTTCAAGACTTTCGATTATCTCGCCTTTCGGTCCCTTGATGGCTTCTATCTCCATGCCCTTGACGTCGCCGCAATCTTCGTCGCGGATAATGACGTTGTGCGAGACGTCGACGAGCCTACGGGTAAGATACCCCGAGTCCGCCGTTTTAAGAGCCGTATCGGCAAGACCTTTACGTCCGCCGTGCGAAGAAATGAAGTATTCGAGAACGGAAAGTCCTTCACGGAAGCACGATTTGACGGGTATTTCGATTATCTTGCCGTTGGGGTTGGTCATAAGACCGCGCATTCCGGCAAGTTGCTTTATCTGGTCGATAGAACCACGCGCGCCGGAGTCCGCCATCATCCATATCGGGTTGAACTTGCGGAGCGTAAGTTGAAGCACGTTGGATACGTCCGCGGTCGCTTTGGTCCATATGTCGACGACCGCCTTATATCTCTCGTCGTCGGTCATGATACCGCGCTTGAACTTCTTTTCTATTTTAAGGACTTCTTCGCCCGCCTTTTCGATTATCTCGTTTTTGTCGGCGGGTACCTGCATATCGAATACCGACGTCGTTATCGCCGCGATGGTCGAATATCTGTAACCCAAGGACTTGATATAGTCGAGCGTTTCCGCCGCGCATACCGAGCCTTTCGCCTTGAAGCAGGCGTCGACTATCTTTTTGAGTTCGCTCTTTCCGACAAGGAAGTTGATGACGAACTGAAGATAACTGTCGGGGTCTTCGGGGTTTCTCACCGTGAACTTCTTTCCGACGATGTCCTGCGGGATGCGGCGGTTGAATATTATTCTTCCCGCCGTGGTCTTTACGATGCCGGAGTGCTTTTCGCCGTTCGGGAGTTCGACTTCCCTTCTGACGTACACTTCGTCCTGACACCAGAGTTCCTTCGTCTCGTACGCCATAAGGACTTCTTCGACCGAACCGTAAACGTCCGGACGGTAAAGAGTCGCGACGCATTTTTCGTCGGTCCCTTCTTTGGTGAGTACGCATTTTACGATAACATCTTTCGTTTCTCTGACGTTTTTCGAATAAAGACCGTCTTTATCGGCGTTTACCACGACGCATCTCTCTTCGGTCGTAACGTCCGAAGGAATAAACTTTATGTTCTTTTCGTCGTAGAAGAATCCGTCGTCGCGAAGGACGTATTCGGTATATCTCTCGTCGTAGTACTTGCCTTCTTCCCTTCTCGTTATGGTAAGGTAGTAGCAACCGAGCACCATATCCTGCGAAGGAGACATAACGGGCTTGCCGTCGGAGAGTTTGAGTATGTTGTTGGACGCGAGCATCAGGAATCTCGCTTCCGCCTGCGCTTCTATCGAAAGGGGTACGTGAACGGCCATCTGGTCGCCGTCGAAGTCGGCGTTGAACGCGCCGCAGACGAGCGGATGGAGTTTTATCGCCCTGCCTTCGATAAGGACGGGCTCGAACGCCTGTATGGAGAGCCTGTGAAGAGTCGGCGCCCTGTTGAGAAGAACGGGGTGATCTTTGATGACGTCTTCGAGAATATCCCATACGCACGGTTTCATCCTTTCCACCGTACGCTTTGCACTCTTTATGTTGTGACAGATGTTCTGCTCTACGAGTTTCTTCATCACGAACGGCTTGAAGAGTTCGATCGCCATTTCCTTGGGAAGACCGCACTGGTAGAGTTTGAGTTCGGGACCGACGACTATGACCGAACGTCCGGAATAGTCTACGCGCTTTCCGAGAAGGTTCTGACGGAAACGTCCCTGCTTGCCGCGAAGTATCGCCGAGAGCGATTTAAGGTCGCGGCTTCCCGCACCCGTGACCGCCTTGCCGCGCCTGCCGTTGTCGATAAGCGCGTCCACGGCTTCCTGAAGCATTCTCTTTTCGTTTCTTATAATGATCTCGGGCGCGCCGATCTCCATAAGTTTTTTAAGACGGTTGTTCCTGTTGATGACCCTTCTGTAAAGGTCGTTAAGATCGGACGTCGCGAATCTGCCGCCGTCGAGTTGTATCATCGGGCGGAGTTCGGGCGGGATAACGGGAACCACGTCGAGTATCATCCACTCGGGACGCGAACCGCTCGTCCTGAACGCTTCTATTATATCGAGCCTTTTTATGGCTTTGGCGCTCTTCTGGGAGTCGGGGTTGGTCGCGATGAGTTCTTTGAGTTCCTTGCTCTCTTTTTCGAGATCGACCGCCATAAGGAGTTCCTTTATGGCTTCGGCGCCCATGCCGACTTTGAAACTGCCTTCGCCGTACTTTTCGCAGGCTTCCCTGTATTCCCTGTCGTTGATGACCTGTTTATATTGAAGGTCGGTAGTGCCCGGATCGAGAACCACGTAGCAGGCGAAATAGATGACCTGTTCGAGTTGCTTGGGTCCGACGTCGATGACGAGACCTATGCGCGAAGGAACGCCCTTGAAGTACCAGATGTGGGAAACGGGGGCGGCGAGTTCGATGTGACCCATTCTCTCGCGCCTTACCTTTGCTCTCGTTACTTCGACGCCGCACTTTTCGCATATGACGCCTTTATATCTTATTCTCTTGTACTTGCCGCAGTGGCACTCCCAGTCCTTGGTGGGTCCGAATATCCTTTCGCAATACAAGCCGTCGCGTTCGGGCTTCTGCGTCCTGTAATTTATGGTTTCGGGACGGGTAACTTCGCCATAAGACCACTCTCTGATCTTTTCGGGCGACGCCACGCTTATCTGTATCGAATTAAAGTTGTTGAGTTCAAACATTTATCTCTTTTCCCTCCCCGATTATTCTTCGTCTCCGTCGAGATCGTCAAGATCGTCGAGATCTTCGTAATCGTCAAAGAGTTCGCCCGACTTGAAGTCGTCGCTCGAATCGAAGTTGTCTTCGAAGTCGTCGAAAATCGAAACTTCTTCCTCTTCTTCGGGCTGTTCTTCCGGACGGTCGAGCCCGAGATCCACCACGTCTACGTGTTCTCTCTCTCTTACGTTGAGATTTACGTCGTCGGCGTCTTCGGTAAGATCTTTAAGGTTGATCTCTTCGTGATTTTCGGTGAGAACTTTCATATCGAGCGCAAGGCTCTGCAATTCTTTGAGCAAAACCTTGAACGATTCGGGTATGCCCGGCTCGGATATGTCGTTGCCCTTTACTATGGATTCGTAAGTCTTTACTCTTCCCACTACGTCGTCGGATTTTACGGTAAGTATCTCCTGCAAGATGTGCGACGCGCCGTACGCTTCGAGCGCCCAGACTTCCATTTCGCCGAATCTCTGTCCGCCGAACTGCGCCTTGCCGCCCAAAGGCTGCTGCGTTACGACCGAATAGGGTCCTACCGAACGCGCGTGGATCTTGTCGTCGACAAGGTGGTGGAGTTTTATCATATACATATAACCGACGGTTACTCTGTGCTCGAAGGGTTCGCCCGTCCTGCCGTCGTAAAGTTGGATCTTGCCGTCCACTTCTCCGTACGGATTGACGAAGTGATTTTCTTCGAGAAGTTCCTTTATGTCGTTTTCGGACGCGCCGTCGAATACCGGCGTCGCTATCTTCCAGCCGAGTTGTTTGCATACGAGCGAAAGGTGTACTTCGAGAACCTGTCCTATGTTCATACGCGAAGGAACGCCGAGCGGGTTGAGAACTATCTGCAAGGGAGTTCCGTCCGCAAGGAAAGGCATATCCGCTTCGGGAAGTATTCTCGAAATAACGCCCTTATTTCCGTAACGTCCCGCCATTTTATCGCCGACGGATATCTTACGCTTTTGCGCTATATATACCCTTATTACTTCGTTTACGCCGGGCGAAAGTTCGTCTTTGTTGGCTCTCGTGAACTTCTTTACGTCTACGACTATACCGCCTTCGCCGTGCGGAACGCGGAGCGAAGAATCCCTGACTTCTCTCGCCTTTTCTCCGAATATGGCGCGGAGAAGTCTCTCTTCGGGAGTGAGTTCGGTCTCGCCCTTGGGCGTGACTTTACCGACGAGTATATCGCCCGTCGTGACTTCGGCGCCGATACGGATTATGCCGTCCGCGTCGAGATCTTTAAGAGCGTCTTCGCCGACGTTGGGTATATCTCTCGTTATCTCTTCTTCGCCGAGTTTGGTCTCGCGGCACTCTATCTCGTGCTCTTCTATGTGGATAGACGTGAATATGTCGTCCCGAACGAGCCTTTCGGAAAGAAGTATGGCGTCTTCGTAGTTATAACCTTCCCACGTCATAAAGCCGATGAGAATGTTTCTTCCGAGCGCGAGTTCGCCGTCGCAGGTCGCGGGGCCGTCCGCAAGGATGGTTCCCTTTTCCACGACGTCGCCCGTCTTTACTATGGGTTTCTGGTTAAGACAGGTGCCCTGGTTGGATCTCTCGAACTTTTTGAGAGTGTAGACCCTGTCCGTTCCGAGAGTCGTTCCGTCGTTTTCGGTGACCGTTATGTGGTCGCCCGAAACTTCTTTTACGACGCCGCCCGCCTTGGCTATCACCATTACGCCGGAGTCGTACGCTATTTTCGCTTCTATGCCCGTTCCTACGATAGGCGTTTCGGGCTTGAGAAGGGGTACCGCCTGACGCTGCATGTTGGAGCCCATGAGCGCACGGTTGGTATCGCAGTTTTCAAGGAAGGGAATAAGCGCGGTCGCGACCGAAACGAGTTGTTTCGCCGAAACGTCCACGTAATCTATCTCTTCTCTCGGAACTTCGGTTATCTCGTCGCGGCGACGGCACGAAACACGGGCGTTCAAAAATCTTCCTTCTTCGTCCAGCGGTTCGCTCGCCTGAGCGACGGTGTATCTGTCTTCTTCGTCGGCGGTGAGATAGTCGACTATATCGGTGACCTTGCCGGTAGCCTTATCGACTCTCCTGTACGCCGATTCTATAAATCCGTATTCGTTTACTTTGGCGTAAGACGAAAGCGAAGTTATAAGACCTATGTTCTGACCTTCGGGGGTCTCGATGGGGCACATTCTGCCGTAATGCGTGTAGTGAACGTCGCGGACTTCGAAGGTAGCCCTTTCCCTGTTGAGACCGCCGGGACCCAAAGCCGAAAGTTTTCTCTTGTGGGTAAGTTCGGCTATCGGGTTGGTCTGATCCATAAACTGCGAAAGTTGGGAAGAGCCGAAAAATTCCTTTATCGCGCTGGATACGGGTCTGACGTTTACGAGTCCCTGCGGAGAAACGTCTTTGGGATCCTGCGTGGACATTCTTTCCTTTATGACCCTTTCGAGTCTCGACATACCGATCCTGAACTGGTTTTGCAAAAGTTCGCCTACCGAACGGACGCGGCGGTTGCCGAGATGGTCGATGTTGTCTACGGGACCTATTCCGAAATTGCTGTCGCTGTTTAAGGATATGGTGGCGATTATATCGTCTACCGTTATGTGTTTATGGTTGAGTTTGTCGAGAAGGGGTTTTACGTTCTTCTTCTCTTCGGGAGTGAGTTTTTGCGTGACGCCCTTTTCTATTATGTCGAAAAATTCCTTACAGGCGTATACGAATCTCCTTCTCGTTTCCCTTCTCTTTTCTTCGTTCTTCTTCTCTTCGGGTTTGAGTTCTTCCCCGTCTTTAAGTACGGGTTCGGAAACGTAGAATATCTCGTTTATTCTCGCAAGGTTGGCTTCCGCGACGTCTTCTATCGCGTTGTCCTTTACGGGGTGGTTTTTAACCTGTTCCGCTATCTCCTTGGCAAAGACGTAGTTGGGATAATATATATTGTCGGTAAGACCGAACGGCTTGGGCGATACGCCGGTAAGCGCGGTGAAGTTGGCGACGTTGTTGGCTATTATCTTGTGCTTTATTCCGCCTTCGACTTCGACGTAAACGGCGTTTATGCCGCTGTTTTGTACCGCTTTCGCCTGCTCTTCGGTGATGACGTCGCCCTTTTTGACGAGAAGTTCGCCGTCTTCGTTGACGACGTCTTCGTAAGCCGTGCAACCGACTATTCTCACGCCCATATTAAGGCGCTTGTTGAACTTGTATCTGCCGACTTTCGCGCAGTCGTAACGCCTTTGGTCGAAGAAAATGTTTTTAAGGTGCTGACGTACCGCTTCTTCGGTCGGAACTTCGCCGGGACGAAGCCTTCTGTAAAGTTCGAAAAGTCCGTCCGCTTCCGTTTTCGCGACGTCTTTTTCCATAGTCGCGTTGATCATCGGGTCGTCTTCGAACATTTCCTTTATGCTTTCGTCCGATCCGAATCCGAGCGCGCGAAGAAGAACGGTCGCAGTGAGTTTTCTCGTCCTGTCGACTTTTACCCACAAAAGTCCGTCCTGATCCTGTTCGAATTCGAGCCACGCTCCCCTGTTGGGAATGACCGTGGTGTTGTACATCTTCCTGCCCGTCTTAGCGTAAGCCATAACGTTATATACGCCGGGAGAACGCACGAGTTGGGATACCACTACCCTTTCCGCGCCGTTTATGATGAACGAGCCGTTGTCGGTCATCTTGGGAAGATCTCCCATAAACACGTCGGATTCGAGTATTTCGTCGGTAACCTTGTTTACGAGCCTGACTTTTACCTTTAAGGGCACCGCGTAGGTAGCGTTTCTGTCACGGCACTCTTTTTCGGTATACTTGGGAGTATCGGACAAAGAGTGGTCGAGAAAATAGAGTTCGAATCTGTCGGAATAGTCGGTGATCGGCGAATAGTCTTCGAATACTTCGCTTATCCCTTCTTCGATAAATCCGTCGTAAGAATCCTTCTGTATCTCGATAAGATCGGGAATAGGTTGAACTTCCCTTATCTTCGAGAACGTCCTTCTCTCGACGTTGCCGAATTTCTGAATCGGTAATTTGCGCGTCATTTAGTACACTCCTTTCTAATTATTGTGAAAACACCTTGCTTTAATTTCCGAAAAGTTGTATAATGATATCGACTTTTGCGGAAAGGTATTTCCACTCTGTCTTGCTTCCTTTGTCGGCATGCTTTCCCTCAAAAGGCGTAAAAGACGCTATTATGACATTATAGCATTATAAGATTATAATGCAAATTTCAAATCCTGTCAAGGATTTTTAAGCGTTTTAAGGAAATTTTATGAGAATAGACAAGTTTTTGAAGGTTTCGAGAATACTTAAACGGCGCACCGTCGCCGCGGACGCGGCAAAGTCGGGAAGAATAGCCGTAAACGGAAAGGAAGTAAAACCGGCGTACAACCTGAAAATCGGCGACGAAGTGGAGATCCGCTTCGGAGAAGGCAACCTTAAATTCCGCGTGGTAACTCTTAAAGAGACCGTAAAAAAGGAAGAAGCCGGACTATTGTACGAGATAATCAACTGACGGGGTATTATATATAATGATAAGCGCGATAATAACCTGCGCGGGAAAAGGCGAACGCGCGGGGAAAGGCTATAACAAACTCCTTGCGGATATAGGCGGCGTAACGCCTTTCGAAAAGTGTCTCGCGGCGTTTGCCCCCTGCTCGGACGAGATAATAATAACGTGCACCGAAGAAGACGAGCCGTCTTTTAAGGAAAAAGCGGCGGGAACGGACAACGTAAAGTTCGTCCGCGGCGGAAAAACCCGTTTTCTCTCGGTATACGAAGGGCTTAAAGCGGCGAACGGCGACATAGCGGTCGTACACGACGGCGCGAGACCTTTCGTTACGGAAAGGATAATAAAAGACTGCATAGCGTCGGCCGAAAAATACGGTTCGGGCGTGGCGGCGATACCGTCCGTCGACACCGTGGCGAAAACCGACGGAAAAAACATTTTAAGTTCGGGCAGGAAAAACGTCTTTCTCGTGCAGACTCCGCAAGCCTTCGTAAAAGCCGATCTTTTAAGGGCGTATTCGCTCGCGGAAGGCGGCGAAGAGTTTACGGACGAAAGCGGACTGTACGGGAAATATATAGGCGCGTGCCGGATAGTCGAAGGCGATAAGAAAAACGTTAAACTCACCTACCCCGAAGATTTCCGCGCGGCGGAAGACCTATACGTCGGCACGGGGTTCGACCTGCACTTGTTCGCAAATAACAGAAAACTTATGCTCGGCGGCATAGAGATACCGTACGTAAAAGGGCTTTTGGGACACAGCGACGCGGACGTTTTGCTGCACGCGATAACCGACGCGCTTCTTTCGTCCGCAAGCCTTCCCGACATAGGAAGACTTTTTCCCGACACCGATCCCGCTTACGAAGGGATATCGAGCGCGATACTTCTCGGCAAAGCGCTCGGCTTATTGAAGGATAAAGGCTTTTCGGTAAAGAACGTCAGCGCGGTGATAATGGCTCAAAAACCCAAACTCGCGCCTTACGTAGACAAAATAAAACAAAACGTCGCGGATATTCTCGGCGTCGCCGCCGAAGCGGTAGGGATAACGTGCACCACTCTGGAAGGTATAGGCACCGTCGGAAGAGAAGAAGGTATAGCCGTACAGGCGTACTGTCTGACAAGGAAGAAAAATGGCTAAGATAAAAACTGCTTCAAAATACGTTTGCACCGAGTGCGGCTCGGTCGCTCCGGGATGGCTGGGAAGATGCCCCGCCTGCGGAAAATTCGGAACTATCGTCGAAGAGATAGAAGAAGTCGCGGAGAAAAAGGACGTGACAAAACGTCCGTCCTACCAAAAACCCGTCAGGCTGTCCGACGTCTCGCGCGAAAAGACGGCGCGCATAAAATCGGGTTCGGACGAACTCGACGCGGTGCTCGGCGGCGGAATAGTCCCCGCTTCTCTCGTGCTTATAGGCGGAGACCCCGGCATAGGCAAATCCACGCTTATGACGCAGGTCGCCTGCGCCCTTTCGGAAAGCCATAAAGTGTTGTACGCTTCTGCCGAAGAGAGTTGCTCGCAAATGAAAATGCGTTGCGACAGGCTCGGCGTGGCGAGCGACAAACTCATGGTGATGAACGAAACCTGTCTCGACAACATAATCGACAGCGCGGACGGCTACGAATTTCTGATAGTGGACTCAATACAAGCCGTCTATCTCGAAGACCTTGCCGGGTCGGCGGGAAGCGTCGGACAAATAAAGGAATGCGCGTCAAGGCTTATGCGCTTTGCGAAATCGAGCCGCGTGACCGTTTTCATAGTGGGGCACGTCACCAAAGAAGGCGCGATAGCGGGGCCGAAAATTCTCGAACACATAATGGACACCGTCCTTTATTTCGAAGGTCAGCCGCAAGACAACTACAAACTGCTCCGCGCGGTAAAAAACCGTTTCGGTTCGGCGCAGGAAGTAGGCGTTTTCGAAATGCGCGAAGACGGTATTTACGGAGTAAAGGACTACAACGGGATATTCGTTTCCGAAGACCGCGGACAGGAAGCCGGAAGCGTGGTCACCCCGTCGGTATCGGGCAACAGGTGTATGCCCGTCGAGATACAGACTCTTCTTTCCAAAACCGTATTCGGAATGCCGCGGCGTATGCCGCTCGGCGTGGATTACAACAGGGCGATGCTCCTGCTCGCCGTGCTCGAAAAGCGCGCGTATATGCCTTTCTATACGCAGGACGTATATATAACGGTAATGGGCGGAATAAAACTGAACGAACCGGCGGCGGATCTTGCGGTCGCGCTTGCTCTCGCGAGTTGTTATAAAGGCATACCCGTGGACAAGTACACCGCCGCTTTCGGAGAAATAGGACTTACGGGCGAGATAAGGAGCGTTATGCAGGCGGAAAAACGCGTTTCGGAGTGCGTGCGCATGGGATACAAACGGGTACTCGTGCCCGACCGCAACGCGAAAAATCTCGAAAAGTTTAAGGACAAAATAAAGATAGTTCCCGTAAAACACGTCTATCAGGCGATAAAGATCGTTCTTGACGAACAGCCGAGAGGATCGGATAAAGAAAAATAAAACCTGCGGCGGAGCAAAAATTTGCTCCGCCGCCTTTATGTAAATTTTTTCCGTCGTAGCCGAGCGTTAATAGGTTGAACCCGCCTGCAAGTCGCGCCTTTTCGCGGCTTTTCCGCTCATCTT
>CAMNIW010000007.1 GCA_946540675.1 uncultured Clostridia bacterium
GTCGGCGGCTCGTACGCCACGCGAAGACCGAGAGTATATATGAACGGCGAAGAACTTTCGGAAGCCGAGATAGCCTGGACGGTTTACGACGACGGGATCGTCGGAGTTGACGATAACGGCGACGGCTCGGCGGTTATAACCGCTCTGTCCGCAGGCGAGACCGAAGTTTACGTTTCCGCGACTGTCCGCGGAATGACCGTTTACGACAAGGTGACCGTCAGCGTAAAGGAAAACGGAGTGCTGTTCGACGTGTCGGGAAATGGCATAAAGAGATCGGCAAACGGCTACAGTGCGAGCATAAAAGCGGTGGAAAAGGTCGTCGGCGACAAGACCGCGGAGTGTCTTCCGACAGTCATTGCGACTTACGGCGGACAGGAACTTACCGAGACCGTTACTTGGGAAGTCACGGGCGACGCGGTTACGGTAGACCCCGCGACGGGCAAGATAACCGCCGAATCGGCGGGAACGGCGACCGTGGTCGGCTCGCTCGGATACGAAGGCAAAACCTATAACGTAGTGATAGACGTCACGGTCACGCAGACCGAGACCGACAAGGGCGCGGAGCAGTTTATCGCGCTCAACCGTGCGGCGACTTCTTTCGTCGAAACGGTAGACCCTGACGAAAAGGGCGTCGAAATATCGGTCAACGGCAATAAGATAGACGGTATAGAATTCACGTCTTCCGACGGCAAGGTGTATATTCCAAACGAAGCGTACGCTACGACCGAGATAAAAGACGGAACTTCTTTTATAGAACTCAAAACGGATAAGCGCGTCTACACTTTCGACGCCGAGATAATAGACTATGCGGTAAAGACCGACGCGGAATTTGCCGCGGCGTTCACTCCGGATAACCTTACGTCGCACAAGCACATCGTTCTCGAAAGCGATTTCGACAAGAAGGGATATAAATTCGGCATCGGGTACACAAGGATGTTCAACGCCGTTCTCGACGGCAAAGGGCACGTCATAAAAAATATGAACGACGAGTGGAACGGCTTTATCTACGATCTCGCGGCCGAAGGCGTTATAAGAAATATATCGTTTACGGGTATCAGATTTTCCGACGGCGGCGACTGCAAGATAGTCGCGTATCGACTGTACGGAACTTTGGAAAACTGCTTCTTCGAAGCGACCGGCGGAAAAAGCGAAACCAAGGCGAGAGCCGCTCTCGCGACCATAATCGGTAAAAACGCCGTAATCAAGAATACTGTCGTATACGTGCACGACAGAGAATATCCTTCGGGCGCCTGTATAAACGAGTATTTTGAAAACGGAGCGGTTATAGAAGGGCTTTACGTCGTCAATACCGCGCCTTTCGGGAGCGAACATTCCGGCGGAGACCTTGTCGGAGCGAAAGGATTTCACTCTATCGACGAATTTTCGTCCGAAGTAAAATCCGTTCCCGACGGATTCGGAGACGGCTGGACTATGCTCGGCGGTAAAGTTCTCGTCACCGCGAGCGCGGCCGCCGTTTACGAAAGCGCTTACGGGGCGACTTCGCTCGCTCTCGATCTCCCGACCGATACGGCAAGGATCGACGAAAGATTCGATCTCGCGGTCAGGCTCGACGGAGCCGCGGTGACGGGCGCGATCTGGAAGATAGACGGATTAAGCGAAAATCAATACGAACTCGGCGACGACTATATGGTAGTTACCGACGAAACTCTCGTTGACGAAACGTTCTATCTCAAAGGAGCATACTACGCAGGCGGAATATACTACCGCGAAACCGACGTCAAAACGATTTCGGTCGGCGGAAGGATCAACCGCTCCGTCGCGCAAAACAGGGTGGACTTCGATCTCGGTACGGACGTAAGAAATTACGTCGTCGCAAACGCTGACAGTGCAGAACTCGATATAGGCGAAATATTCGCTGCCGTACAAAATAAAGACGTCTATATAACCTACAATTATCAGAAGATATACGAAGGCAAGATAACCGCGAACAAGATAACCGTATCGCTCGGCAAGTTCACGACCGCCGACGGCGGAGAAGGCAACTTCGAAATATTCTATTCGGACGGCGGAAAAGACTACGCGATAACTCTTCCGGTCAATATGATAAAAAACGAAGAGTTCGAACTCAATCAGACCGTTATTCCTAAGAACAACGACTCGGCAAAGAACTTAAAGAGTATAATAGATTCTTACCCGACGGGAACTTTCGTCCTTACGGAAGATCTCGATATGAACGGCGCTATCCTTCTTTCGATAACGGAATTCAAGGGCGTTCTCGACGGAAACGGCCACGCGATAAAGAATACGCTGATAAGTTATGACAACGCGGTAAACAACTGGACTCCGAGATTTATTTTCAAAAACAGCGGTACGATAAAAGACCTTCGCGTCGAACTCAACGACTACAATATTAAAGCCGGAAACCCAGAAAGGGGATTTATCCACGAAAACGTCGGAACGGTATCAAACGTTTATCTCGTGGTCAGAATGGTGACCGAACTCAACGACGAGAAAAACTCGGACGGAACGTGGAAACACAATTTCAGAAACGGCAGAGACGCTTACGGCGACGACTACGCCAACACGGGTTTCCTTACGATGAAGAACAATGGCAGCATAGAAAACTGCGTGGTTTCGGTCGTCGCGACGGACAGCATCAAAAACTCGCTCGGCAAAAACGTATTCGGTATTCTCGCCGTAGTAAACTACGGAACGATAGCGAGATCTTACGTCGTAAAGAACGGGCTCGATAACGCCGACGCGGTACTTGCCGGAAATACGTCGGGATATACCGAAGGCGACACTTACGAGTGTATGACCAACGAAACTTTCGCCGCCGCTGACGGCTGGAAGTTCTGGCAGGACGACAACGGTATACTAAAATACAACGGAGAAGCGATTTACAAATTCTTCAAGGCGAGAACGTTCTCCGTATCCAACGCCGAAACGACCGTCCGCATAGGCGAAACGCTCGCCTTGCAAGTAAAAATGGACGAAGACGTCGTTTCGGGCGCTACGTTTGCGGTAACGGGGCTTGCCGACGGCGAATATACGCTCGACGGAAATATGCTCGGTATTCTCGGCGGAGAAAAGGGCAAGAAGTTCACCGTCACGGCGACTTACGCCGTAAACGGCACGACGTTTACCGCGACAAAGGAATTGGAAGTAGGAAGCGTGCTCGTCAAGAAGACCGCGGAAAACGCCGTAGAGATAGATCTCGGACTTAAAGTTTCCTCCGCGACCGTCGTAACTTCGGAAAGCGCGACTATGGATATATCCGAGATCGCTTCCGATATCGAAGGCAAGAGCGTGGCGGTAAAATATAACGGCTCGACCATATACTCGGGAACTCCGAGCGGAAACTCGATAACGGTTTCGCTCTCCGCGTTCTCTGCGGCGAGCGGCGGAACGGACAACGTTCAGGTTTTGTACGCGGAGGGCAGCACGGAATACGAGATAACCGTACCCGTAACGCTTAAACGCGTTGTGGAACTCAACTCGACGGTACTCCCCAAAAACTCGGCGGCAAAAGACCTGCAGTCGGTCATCGGGTGCTGCCCCGACGCGACGTTCGTCTTTACGAGCGACGTCAATATGGGCGGACAAACGCTCAAAGTCTTAAAGACGTTCACGGGAGTCATCGACGGCAACGGTTACGCTATAACCAACACTTCCATGAACTGGGAAACGGACGGAGTAGAAGACGGAGTGTCGGAATATAAGCCGAGATTTATAAGGGTAAACGGCGGAACGATCAAAAATCTCCGCATAGCCCTTTCGGACTACGCTTTCCATCTCGGCAACTACCCGAGAGGACTTATCGACGTCAACGAAGGAACGGTGGAAAACGTCTATCTTCAGGTAACTATCGCTACCGAACCGGTAAGCGGCGCGGACGACAGATATCAAAGGAATATGATTCCCGACGCGACGCACTTCGCCGCGGTATCGGTTCTCAGCCGTATCAACAGCGGAACGATCAAAAACTCGGTCGTCAACATAAAGAGAACGACCACCGCAAATCTCGGCGACAACGTTATGGGTCTTATCGCCTATCAGAACAACGGAACGATAGAAAACTGTTATGCGGTCAAGAACAACGTCAACGCCAAAGCGATAGTCGCGGGCACCGTTACGGGCGCGACCGAAGTCGCGGACATAGACGCGCTTCTCGCGGCGGAAACGTTCGACTCCGCAAACGGTTGGAGCGCGGTATGGAACAAGAAAGACGGAATTTACTACTTCGGCGCATATTCTCTTACGGGCGAGGTTCCTTATTCGGCGGACTATAAACTCAAAATAGACGGCAACGTCTATAAGATAATAGGAAGTTCGGCAAAAGACGAAACCGAAAGCACGGCTATGGGATTCGACGTATTCAAACTCGGCGGTCTTACGGGCAAGCAGTTTACGGGGACTACGGGATCCAAATCGAGCTGGACGCAAAACGACGATTTCAGGACTTACGGTAAACTCTGGTTCGCTCTCAAAGTGACCACGGATTCGGTATACTTCGATATGACGGGAGAAAAGGGCGCTCCGATGGAAGCGAACGCCTGGTACTACTTCTTTATCGACTTAGACGAAGGGAAAGCCTATTATTCGAGCGAAAACGGCGACTATACGTCTTTCAGCAGTCACACGTGGTTCTCCAACAGCTACGGGGGACAAATAAGGATGTTCGATATATTCAGGTTCTCGCCGAAAGACGAAACGGCGACTTACGACGTATTCGTCAGCGACGCGTATTATATAGCAAAATAACGTTTTTGCCGCCGCGCGATGCCGCGCGGCGGCTGAAACCGAAATTTATGACGGGTATTGATGAAAATAGGCGGACGGAAAGACCCGACGGCGCAAAGGACTGACCGAAAACCGAATTTCGTTATATAAAATAAGATAAGGAGAATGTAGATGAAACACAGGAAAATTCTGATGGTAATTCTGAGCGTTATAGCGGCGTTCGTCTTTGCGGTCGGTTGCGGAAGCAATTCGGGCGCGGACAAAAAAAGCGCGCTTTCGCTCGGAGAGACGGAAGTTAATCTCGACCTGTACGAAGACGTTTCTTTAAGCGTTACGGCACCCGACGGCGCTGCGCTCAGTTGGACTTCTTCGGACGAAACCGTAGTCAAGGTAACGGACGGCGTTTTGTCCGCGGTATCCGCGGGAACGGCAACCGTTACGGTAAGCGACGGCACAAATCAGGCGAGCGCGGAAGTCACCGTTGCCGACTCGGGAGCAAGACCGACGATAACGATTGACAAAAACGAGACGGTCGTCTTAGGGGGAGAAACAACTCTCGCGCCCGAATACAAGTATAAGAACGCGGCGGTTAAAGGCGCCGTGACCTATACTTACGAGAGCGGGAACAAAGACGTTGCTACAGTCAGCGACAAAGGCGTCGTAAAAGCCGAAGCGCCCGGCGAAACGATTATAACCGTAAAAGCAAACTGGAGAAACGCCGCGGAAGTGACCGAAACGGTCACGGTTACCGTTAAAAACACTGTTGAACTTCCCGAAACGGCAAGCGTAAAGGAATTCGAGCAAACCGCGATAACCGCTACCGCCAACGCGAGCGGAGCGATCGTTTGGGCGTCTTTCGCAACGGACGTCGCGACCGTAGACGACAACGGCGTAGTCACGGGCGTCAAGGCGGGTACCGCCACGATAACCGCGTATCTCGGAGAAGGTACGGCGACCTGCGAAGTCACGGTAGAAGCGACCGACATACCGCACGTACTCGATCTTGACAAGACCGAAATTTCCGTACAGGCGAAAAAGACGAGCGAAACGGTCACCGCGAGCGTTTCGTGGAACGATAACGTTTTGGACGGCGATTTCACTTACGTATGGACTGCAAAAGACGGCGGCGAAGCGTTCGCTACCGTAAATCAGGACGGCGCGAGCGTGACCTTTACGGGCGTCAAAGCGGGTACCGCGGTATACGAAGTAAAGACCGTCGCAAGGGGCTATGAGATAACGGGCGAAGTTATCGTCACGATAAGCGATTTCGACTTTGCGTTCTCGTTTGAAAACAGTGCCGTGACCGAAGACGGAAACGGCTTTACGGCGGGACTTATTCTCGGAAGCGAGCAGACGGGCAAACTTACCGTAGGCAACGTTTACGCCAAAGTAAACGGCGAAGTCACGACCGACGTTCTCGCTATGACTTGGACGACGGAAGATACTTCGGTCGCGACCGTTTCGGGCGGAGTGATAACGGGCGTCGCGCCCGGCTCGGCGACCTTCACGGGTAAAGCGACTTACGAAGAGAAAGAGAGAACGGTAACCCTTACGGTAACCGTGGAAAAGGGCATAACCGTAGATAAGGCTACGGCAAGCGTAGTTGAATTCGCTTCCGTAACGATAACCGCGACGACAAAGATCGACGGAACGGTCGTATGGACTTCTTCCGACGACGGTACCGCGATCGTTGAAAACGGCGTGGTAACGGGCGTTAAGGCGGGTACCGTCACGATAACCGCGACTTTGGGAAGCGACAGCGCGACCTGCGAAGTCACGGTAGAAGAAACGACCATACCGCACGTCGTGACCTTTGATAAAGAAAACGTAAATATCGAATACGACGAAAGCGAAACCGTAAACGTAGGGGTGACTTACGACGGCGTCGCGCTCACGGGATACGATATGAACTGCGTTTGGGAAAAGACCGACGGTGCGGACGTAGCGGAAGTTACGGGAACCAACCCCGTATCCTTCAAGGGTATCGCGATAGGTGCGGCGACTTATAAAGTTACGGTAAGCGTCAGGGGCAAGACCGCCGAAAAGACCATAACCGTCACCGTAAACAAGAAACAGGCGACGTTAGAGCATACGTTCACCGTCGAAACCGCGGGCAGCCGCAAGACGACTTCGCTCGCGATCCCCGATAGCGTTTCCGCCGCCGATATCGAAAAGATAACGGTAAGCGAAGACGTAGTTATCTATACCAAGGACGCTCAGACGGTCAGCGGACAGAGCGTAGAAGTAGTAAATCTTCCCGTACAGATGAAAGATCTCGGCGACGAAGTAGCGGTAACTATAGAGACTCCGACGACGGTCTATACCGCTTCGGCAAACGTCTATACTATGGTGATAACCACCGCCGCCGAATTCGAAACCTGGCAGGAAGTCGCTTCGCAGCACGCCATCGACTCCGGAAAGGTCAAAAACGTCGAACAAAAAGGCGCTTATATGGACGGTTATTTCGTACTCGGCGCCAACATCGAGTATAACAAAATATTCACGCCCTATAAGGATTTCGGTCAGTTGTGGGGTATTGCGGACGCAGGCTCGCCTAACGTCAAAGCCTGGCAGGAAGCGGGCAAACAAGACCTTCTTATCGCCGACTGGGGCAACGGAAACGTTCTCGGCTTCCACGGAATTTTCGACGGTAAAGGTTATACCGTAAAAGGCGTAGAGATAAACGGCAAGTTTAACGCTTTCGTGGTTACGGGCGGAAACGACGGTATCGTCAGGAACGTTTCGTTCACGGGCGTAAAACTCGGAGAAGAAACGAGCCTTATTTTCAGAACGGGAATCGGCTCGGCGGAAAATATCTACGTAGAACTTGCGGAGATGACCGGCGCTTCGAGCGGTGAAGAAACCACCGTTTTGTGGAGAAGCGAAGGCGACGCCAACAATATCAAGAACGCCGAAAACGTCGTAATAGACGTCAGCGCCTGCGCGCTTAAAGGCAATGCCGATAAGATAAAACTTATCGGAAGATTTTTGAGTTTCAATGGCGTTTATAAGAACGTCTGCGTTGTCGGCGACTATAACGGCGGATTATACTACGGAGATTCCGAAGGCATAAGAGCGGATCTCGAAACCAAGATATATCCGACTTACTCGGCATTGATAGCCGATATAACCGCTTCGGAGTGGGGCGAAATGTGGAGAGCCAACGAACAGAACACTCTCTTTATCCCCGCAAGCGTATATACCGTTTACGGCGGAGATATAGCGTTCACCAACGCGGAGACCGAGATAGAAAGGGGATCCGAACTCGCCCTTACCGTCACTCCCAACGGCAGATGGATAACGATATCGCTCAAAGGAACTTACGACGGCGTGACGATAGAAGGAAACGTCGTTAAAGTCAGCGAAGACGCCGCCGCCGAAAGCCTTACTGCGACCGTCGTTTCCTGGACGGACGGCAAGACCGCGGAGATCGCTCTGACGATAAGAGACAAGAGAGCCACGGAAGAACTCGGAGAGAAGTTCGTCGCGTTAAACCGTGAAGCGCAATCGACCACCGTATTCGACGTTATGCACGACGATACCGCGGTAGAGATGATTTACGTCAACGGAACAATGGTAGAAGGCGGAGCGACCGTAGAAGGCGGCAAGATAACCGTCGCCAAGTCTGTTTACGAAGCGGTGGGCACTTCCGAAAAGGCGAATATAAGCATAGTTACGAACAGTGCGATATACAACTATACCGCAAATATCGTCGACTATGCCGTAGCGACCGAAGAAGAATTTACCGCGGCGTTCACGGTAGACAATCTCACCACGCACAAACACATTATTCTCGAAAACGACTTCGATAAGTCGGGATATAGCTTCGATATAGGTTACACCAAACAGTTCAACGCTATTCTCGACGGTAACGGACACGTCATCAAGAATATGTACGCGGAATGGAACGGCTTTATGTACGACCTTGCCGAAAACGGCGTTATAAAGAATATCTCGTTTACGGGAATAAAATTCCACAACGGCGGCGACTGCAAGATAGTCGCGTACCGCTTGTACGGAACTTTGGAAAACTGCTTCTTTGAAGCGACCGGCGGCGTCAACGAGACCAATGGTATGCCCGCGCTTGCCGCCGTTACCGACGGAAAGGCAAAAATCGTCAACACGGTAGTATACGTCCACGACAGAACGTATCAGCAAGGCAACGGTATATTTACCGAAGCCAATACCAATTCGTATATAGACGGGCTTTACGTGATAAATACGGCGCCTTTCGGCGACGTATGTCCGAGCGGTGCGCATCTCTATTCTTCGGTAGCGGCGTTCGCGGCTGAAGTGACGACCGTTCCCGAAGGTTTCGGCGAAGGCTGGGTGATCGCAAAAGGCGGTCTTCTTATGCCGACCAAAGCGGCTGAATATTACGAAGCCGAGTACGGAAGCGGGTTCGCCGTAACCGCGGCTTCCGAGATAATGGTAAATCAGGACGTCGAAGTCAAGGCTACCCTTAACGGAGCGGCGGTCGACAACGCGGAGTGGACTTTTGTCGGACTCGACGCGGGCGACTATACTTTCGTAGGCGGCGTGCTTGTCGTCACCAATACCGCTAAAAACGGCTCGACGATAACCGTAAAAGCCGAAATGGCGAGAGCGGACGGACTTTATTACTACACCGCCGAAAAATCGATCTCGATAAACGGCATAGTCGAAAAGCACAACGCTTCCGAATACGAAGAAGTCGTTCTCGATAAAGGTCTTACCGTCAACGCCGAATACGGAGTCGACTCTTTGGAAAAAGGCGATCTCGACCTGTCGCAGATATACGACGAGAAGATGAACGCAAACGAAGTAACCGTAACTTACGGCGGAAGTCAGTTGTATAAGGGCACTATCTCCGGCGCGAGCCTTGAAATCAACTTCGGCGGAGAACTCTTCGCGGATAAGGGAAGCGATAAGACCGAATTCGTGTTTACGTACACCGCGGACGGAGTCAATTACGAATACCACCTGCCCGTATACGTAAAAGCCGAAATCAAGTTGAACAGGACCGTTATCCCGCAGGAAGACGCCGCGGCTAAACACCTTCAAAGCATAATCAACGCATATCCGACGGCGACCTTCGCTCTTACGGAAGATATCGATATGAACGGCAAGACGCTCCTTTATATCGACGAGTTCAAAGGCGTTCTCGACGGAAACGGCTATGCGATAATGAATACGCAGATAAGTTATGCCAGCGCGGATAACGGCTGGACTCCGAGATTTATTCAGGTCAACAGCGGCGTTATAAAGGATCTTCGCGTCGAAATTTCCGATTACAACATAGAGGCGGGCAGTGGGACAAGGGGCTTCGTATACAAAAACAACGGAACGATAAGCAACGTATATTTCAACGCTTATATGTATTCCGAACTCAACGCCGAGAAGAACGACGACGGAACGTGGAAACATCATTTCAGAACGGGTAATGACGTTTACAGTTCTTTCGATTACGCCAGCACCGGACTTTTCACTTCGATAAATAACGGCAAGATCGAAAACTGCGTTATCAACTTCACGGCGGCCGACAACATCAGAAACTCGCTCGGAGCAAACGTGTTCGCGGTGATCGCTCTCGAAAACAACGGAACGATAAGCAATACGTACGCGATGAACAACGGTCTTACAAACGCCGGTTACGTGTATAAAGGCAACCTTACGGGTTACACCGTAGACGCAATTCCCGAAACCGAGAATTTCTCTTCGGCGGACGGATGGAACGCCTGCTGGTCGAGAACGGAAGAAGGCAAGATCAAATTCGGAACGATGACGATCATAGAAAACACTTTCTTCGATCTCGCCACGATGGAACTTTGTCATACTCTTTCCGGAACGGATCTCGGCAGCGTTGCGACTCCCACCGCTTCGTACTATCAGATATTGGATGGCGGAACCAAAGTTACCGACAACGACGCAACTACCGGTACCGCGGTTTATCAAAAGGCAGACGTGACAGGTAACTATAACAGTTCGGGAAAAGTCAATTGGGCTCAAAACCAGAACTATTACTTCACCAAGTACTGGTTCGCGGTAAAAGTTTCCACCGAATCAAACTTCTTCTCGACGGCTTACGGCAGCGGAGCGACTACAAGGATGACTGCGGATAAGTGGTATTATATCTACGTAGACGTAACCGCGGGCAACATTTACTGGTCGGAGCAGGGTAAATACGGAGTATATAAGTACTTGTTTAACCACCCTTATATGAGCGGTAATATCGGCGGAACCGAATATTACAAGATATTCGACTTCTTTGAGATAATACCCGCGGACGACGAAGCGACTTACACGATCTCCGTCACGGACGTTTACAGCGTGTACAACACCGCGACCGTAAATCTCGGCTGAGCCGCACGGTAAAAGGCAACGTCCGCGCGTAAAAGCGCGAGCGAAAAAGAAAACTCGTAGGGGGGCGGGGCTCTTGCCCCGCCCCCGACGAAAAGCACCCGTCAAAATGACGATAAAAATGTTTTTTCCGTCATTCTGCCAAGGCCTACCTGACGGGCAAAAGAAAACGATAAACCCCAAAAGGAAAACAATATGAATAAAACTACAATACTCAATAAAAATTGGTCTTTACGATACGGCGATAAGACCGTTTCCGCAACCGTTCCCGGAGATATAACGCTCGATCTTTATAATGCGGGCGTCATACAAGACCCTTATTTCGGACTTAACCACCGCGACCTTCATTGGATAATCGACAGCGATTTTACTTATGAAAACTCGTTTGTAGTTCCCGATAGTCTTGCGGAGTCGGAGGAGATACTTCTCGAATTCGACGGCATAGATACCTTTGCGGAAGTGTATCTTAACGGCAACCTTTTGGGCAAATGCGAAAATATGTTTTTGCAGTACGTCTATTCGGTAAAAGATTATATAAAAAGCGGCGAAAACGTCCTTACCGTAAAGATGTTTTCGGTCACGAAAAAAATGGACGAAATAGACGACCGCGGCTTTTTCGGCGTGTTCAACGTCAAAAGGCTGTTCATAAGAAAGGCGCAGTGCCATTTCGGTTGGGACTGGGCGCCCGATATGCCGGGGTACGGCATATGGGGAGAAGTAAGGCTTAAAGGAGTCGGCAAACACCGCATAGAAGACGTTTCCTATAAGGCTTACAACGACGGCAATCTGTCGATTTTTACCGAACTCAACTATTATTGCAACCGTCCGCAGGTAGATACTCACGGCAATATAATAAGCGAGCCCGACGAGATACTCAAAGAAGACAAACTTCGCTATACGGTATACGCGAGCCCG
Source organism: uncultured Clostridia bacterium (assembly GCA_946540675.1). Lineage (GTDB taxonomy): Bacteria > Bacillota > Clostridia > Christensenellales > Borkfalkiaceae > UBA10281. The sequence continues at coordinate 11,959 of CAMNIW010000007.1, forward strand.
CGCGGAAAGGCGGACGAAAGCGACCGCAAAGTGATAGAACTCGCGGTGGCCGGCAAAAAGAATTTTGTCAATTTCAGGATAGAAGACCCCGAACTCTGGTGGCCGAAGGGTATGGGAGATCAACCCCTTTACGACTACAAGGTCGAATTGTTACGTCAGGGCGAAGTCATAGACGAAAAGTCGGGAAGATTTGCTTTCAGGACGGTCGCTCTCGAACAAAAACCCTTGGACGAAAACGCGATGGGATACAAATTTTCGGTAAACGGAAAAGAAGTTTTCGTCAAAGGCTCGAACTGGGTTCCCGTGGAGTGTTTTACGGGCGCGGTCAAAGACGAAAAATATAAAAAACTAATCGGAAGAGCCGCCGACGGCAATATCAATATGTTGCGCGTATGGGGCGGCGGATTATATGAAAAAGACGTATTTTACGATACTTGCGACGAACTCGGAATAATGGTATGGCAGGATCTTGCTTTCGCCTGTTCGGATATTCCCGACGACGACAAAGAGTTTACCGCAAACGTCGTTAAAGAAATAAATTATCAGGTAAAAAGGCTGAGAAACCACCCGTCGCTCATATACTGGTGCGGCGGAAACGAAAAGACGGGCGCTTTCGGACTCGTCATCAGTCACGGCGACTACTTTGTGGACGTGATACTTCGCGGACTCGTCACCAATCTCGACGACACAAGACCGTTCGCAAGGCAAAGTCCGTGCTCGTATACCGACGTCGGCAACGACAAAAACTCCGGCGAGTCGCACGCGGGCTGCTTCGAAGCGGCGCTTACCGCGGGTATTGAAAATTACAGGGAACTGCTCAAAAACACCGACGTTCCGTTTATTTCGGAAGACGCTGTTTTGGGTCCCTGCTCTTTGGAATCGCTCAGAAAGATGTTCCCCGAAGACAAACTCTGGCCGCTCAACGAATATTGGGACGACAGGCTTATGGATAACCCGTACGCGGCTATTATTATGAATTTTGCCAAGCGCGAGAAGTATTACGCCGACGCGCTTTACGGCGAAAGTTCGGGGGTAACGGCTTTTATTGCCAAGGCGATGACCGTCCACGCCGAAGGGCTCCGCGCAGAGATAGAGTACGCAAGGGCGAATAAGCAAAGGTGCGGCGGCATAATGAACTGGATGTATTCCGATATATGGCCGTCGGCTACCTGGGCGATCGTCGACTATTACGGCGAGCCTAAACAGGCTTATTATCAGATGAAGAGAAGTTACGCGCCCGTCCTTCTCACGTTCACGGAGAAAAAGACGGGAACGGCGCTCGTTATAGTACACGACACCGAAAAGGAGTTTTCGACAAACGTCAGGTACGGGCTGAAAACGCTGGACGGCAAAGTCGTTTGGGAAAAGACTTCGCCCGTTTACGTTTCGGCGTGCGGGGTCGGAGAAATAGCGGTAGACGGCGAGATATGCCGTAAAAACGCATATATGTTCGCCGAAGCCGATATACAAGGCGAAAAGGCGACCTGCGTTTATTCGCAAAAGATGTGGTCGGACTGCGAGTTTGCAAAGGACGCTTACGACTATTCTGTCACGAAGACCGAAAGCGGTCTCAAAGTAAAGATAAAGGCGAGATCTTTCGTCAAAGGATTCAATTTAAGACTTCCCGACAACTATAAGTACGGATATTCGGACAACTATACGGACGTTCAGGCAGGGGAAGAAAAAACGATATACGTATACGGAAAAGCCGATCAAAACTTACTCGAAGCGCACGATTTCGCCGGAGATACCGCAAATGAATGAGAGAGAACTTATAGGAAAAAAACTCAACAACGTCGAATTTATCGAAAAGGACGGAAAAATCTACGGCAGACTGAAAAATTACGGCGTGAACGTCGATTACGAACTTAAACCCGTAAAACCGGAAAGACCCGTCGAAGCGGTGCTTATGGATCTCGACGGCACGACGGTTACAAGCGAAGAATTCTGGATGTACGTCATAGAACTCACGATGAAGGAGTTTTCGGGCGACAAATCGTTTACGTTAGCCGAAGAAGATATTCCCTTCGTCTCCGGCTATACGACCGCCGACCACCTTAAATATTGCGTCGATAAATATTATCCGAAAAAGGGGCTCGATTTAGAGCGCGGAATGACCATATACCACGTTATAGCCAAAACCGAACTCGACAAGATAATGCGGGGCGGCGGCAAAGCCGATTCGTTCAAGCCCGCGGAAGGACTCAAAGACTTTTTGCTCGGACTCAAAGAGAGAAAGATAAAGATAGGGCTCGTTACCAGCGGACTCGACTATAAGGCTATTCCCGAAATAGTCGCGGCGTTCCGCGTACTCGGAATGGGCGATCCGCTTAAGTTTTACGACGCGGTGATAACGGGCGGCAGGAGAAAGGACGACGGCGAATACGGAACGATAGGCGAAGTCGCGGCAAAACCGCATCCTTGGGTATATACCGAACTCGCGTACAGGGGACTGAAAATCAAAAATCCGTCGGGAGTTTTCGGTATAGAAGACTCGGCGGCGGGCGCTATGTCGCTCAGGTTCGCGGGATTCCCCGTGATCGGCGTAAACTGCGGAAATATAGAAAAGAGCGGTATGGACGTATTGTGCTATAAAAAGGTCGATAAACTGTGCGATATACTTTCGCTCCTGTAAAATTTACGAAAAACGATAACTATAATCAATTTTTGCAATTGATTTGACCTAAAATGTATAGTATAATTATTATACACTCGGTCGGGTATTACAAATTTTCTCCCGACTTGATAAGGAGAAAAATATGAAAAAAGTAAGCAAAGCGATAGCGACCGTTCTCGCGACGGCGTTTTTGGTCGCGCTTATCCCTTCGTGCGCAAGCAACGCGACGTATAACGTCGTGTTCGATCTCGACGAAGACGTAACTCTTGTCGTCGGCGGCGGAAAAACGATAGGCGAAAGCGATATTCCCGCGGCTCCGGATAAGCCGGGATACACCTTCAGGGGGTGGAAACTCGAAGATGAGATATTCGATTTTACCAAACCCGTAACCGCGAACATAACTCTCGCTCCTTTCTACGAAGCCAACCGCTACGAACTCACGTTCAACGGCGCGGAAGATAAGGTATACGTCTATTACGATTCGGAGATAGGGACTCTTCCCGCCGTTCCCGAAAAAGAAGGCGTAAAGTCTTCCGCGTGGAAAGTGGGAAAGGTAACTCTCAGCGAAAATTTCGTATGGAGATTTACCGAAAACAAAGTGGCGACCGCGTCGTATAACTATTACGTCGCGCTCACTTCCCCCGCGAGCGGAGCGGAAGTCGATCCTTTGCCGCTCGTTCTCAAGACTTATCTCGGTTTCGGTCAGGACGAAGACGCGCGCGCGGAATTTCTCTATAAGTATCATAACGACGGCACTTTCAAAGCGCAGTATCCCGCAAGCGCGGCGACTCCCGTCGATCTCCGCTGGACTTCCACCGAAAAAGGCGCGTTCACGGTAACCATCGCTTCCGACGAAGACTTTGAAAACGTCGTCTATACGCGCGACTATACTTTCAAGTCGTCCGCGGCGAGCAAGTCCGCCGCCGTTTACAACCTTCTTCCCGGCTCCTATTACTGGAAAGTCGGTTGCGAAAGCGGCAAGGAAAGTTCGGTAGGCTCGTTCAGCGTAAAGGGATTTTTACGTCCTATATACTGCGGCAATATAGACAATATGAGAGATCTCGGCGGCTGGACGGGAGAATTCGGCAAGATAAAATACGGACTTGTTTACCGTTCTTCCGAACTAAACGGCAAACACAGCAACTACGCCAACGCCGACGCCAAAAAAATTCTGGTCGAATCCCTTAAAATAAAGACCGATCTCGACGTAAGGCTCAGCGACGATCACGAGACCGAGTCGCCCGATCCGAGCATAACGCTCAAAAATTTCGGGTTCGCTCAGCAGGATTACATTTTCCCGAATTTCAACCCCGCAAGACCGTTTTCTTCGGCTAGCGCTACGGGACTTAAAAACTGTTTCAAACTCTTTGCGGACGAAAGCAATTATCCGATAGACTTCCACTGTACCGCGGGCGCGGACAGGACGGGAACTCTCGCGTTCCTTTTAAGCGGTCTTCTCGGCGTTTCTTACGAAAATCTGGCTTACGATTTCGAGATGACTTCGTTCTATCGCGGCAGGCGTTGGAGAACTCAGATTTTGCAGGATAACGGCAGATATTACTTCGAGCCGTTCGACGAGACGAAACCCACCGAGAGCGGAGCGATGCAGGACAACGCAAGCAACCTTGTCGCGTTTGACAGAATGTATCACCGTGTAATGACGGCGTACTCGACTGCCGACGGAAAACTCTCTTCCGCGATAGCCAACTATCTCAAAACGGTATGCGAAATAACCGATCAGGAAATAGAGAATATCCGCCGCATAATGATCGAAGGATACGGAGAATAAAACTTATCGTCGCCCGCAATTTTGCGGGCGATAAATTACGGGGCACTATATGGACAAATGGTATAAGGGCGTATATCGCCGCAATCTCGTCGATATGCACATAGCCGATTGGGACGACGTTTTTTTGAGTAAGTTCGACGTCGGGGTCTATTACGAAGATCTCGTAAGAGCGAAGATAACTTCGCCTATGATATATCTTCAATCGCACACGGGACTTTGCAATTATCCGACGCGTTCGGGCAAAACTCACGAGTATTTCAAAAAGCACCCGAACGCGATAAAGGACCTTATCAAAAAGTGCAAGGACGGCGGTATGAAGGTAGTAGGTTATTACAGCCTTATCTTCAACAACGCGGCGGCGGACGCTCATCCCGAATGGGAAATGCGCTATGCCGACGGCACTACCTGGCGCGACCGCGGACAAAGATACGGGCTGTGCTGTCCCAACAACGTCGGATACAGGGCTTTTCTCAAAGAGCAGATAAAGGAACTCGGCGAAGAGTTCAAGGATTTAGACGGGATATTTTACGATATGCCGTACTGGGAAGTCGTCTGCCACTGCGACGCCTGTAAGGAGAGATTCAGGAAGGAAGTCGGCGGCGAAATGCCCGAAAAGATCGACTGGAAAGACGAAAAGTGGCGCGCTCTCGTAAAAAAGCGTCAGGAGTGGATGGCGGAATTCGCTATGTACGCGCGCGAAGAGTCGCTTAAAGCCATGCCGCAAACCACCGTGGAACTCAACTTTGCCGCGGGGGTAGCGTGCGACTGGTTGGCAGGTTCTACCGAAGGAATAAACGAAGCGTGCGAGTTTACGGGCGGCGACCTTTACGGCGACCTATACAATCACTCCTTTACCTGTAAGTACTATTACGGAATAACAAGAAATCAACCGTTCGAGTATATGACGTGCAGGTGCAATAGGGTTTTAAGGGAACATACCGTATCCAAACCCGAGATAAATCTCGAAGCCGAAGTAATGCTGACCGCCGCTCATCACGGCGCGTCGCTGATAATCGACGCTATAAATCCCGACGGAACTCTGGACGAGCGCGTTTACGACAGGATCGGCAGGGTATTCGAAAAACAGATCCCGTACGAAAGATTTATGGACAAAGGCGAACTTTATGCCGACGCGGCGGTCTATTTTGACAGCAAGACGCAGTTTTCGCCCGACGGAAAGCCGTATAACAAGCAGTGCGCGATTTCCGCCGTAAGGACGCTTATAGAGAAACATATTCCCGTCAGCGTCATCGCAAACGGCAATATGAACGGACTCGGCGCGTACAAGATGATAATCGCGCCCGCGCTCGAAACTTTCGGCAATCCCGAAATATTGAAGTTTATAGATTACGTAAAGGGCGGCGGCGTTTTATACCTGTCGGGAAGGTCCGACGAAAGGCTCTTAAAGGAGTTTTTCGGCGGAAAGATCGTCGGCGAGACTTTCGGCGACAGCAAGTTCGGACACGTATACAAGGGATATGACGAAGTGCAGGCTTACGTCGCGCCGACGGGCGAAGAGTACGAAAAACTCTTCGGGGAGTTCGATGCGAAATATCCGCTTCCGCTGACGTATAAACTGCCCGTGGCGAGCGGTTTTCGCGGCGACGTCCGCGCTAAGATATTCTTACCGTATACCGATCCCGACGACAACACGGTATTCGCTTCCATCCACTCAAATCCGCCGGCAAGGGAGACCGATATCCCGGCCGTTGTAGAAACGGCTTACGGAAAGGGCAAAGTCGTATGGTTTGCGCCGACTATAGAGAGCGACGGAAGACAAAATTTCAAGGATCTGTTCGCAGGGGTAGTCCGCTCGTTCGTAAAGCCGAAGTTCGGACTCTTCGCGAGTAAATTCGTCGAACAGATAATATTCAAGGACGGAGACGACTATTACGTAAATCTCTTCGACTTAAACTTTGCGGAAGACTGTATAAAGAGAGATTTTACGCTCGTTGCGGATGGCTACCGCGCGGCCGAACTGTTAAGCGGAGAAGAACTCGAAGAAAAAGACGGAAAGATCGTCGGTTCTTTCGAGAAATATTTATGGCTGAAACTGACCAAGGAGAAACGATGAACGGCAAAATATCCAACCCGTGGCAGGTAAGGCTTGCCGAAGAAATAACCGTAAGGGGAAAGCGCTGTATACTCGTAAAAAACGGCGCGCTCGAATTTTTGTTCAACGCGGACAACGCTCTCGACGTCGTATGGGCGAGATATAAGGGCGTAAACGTATCCTTTTTGAGCAAAAACGGACTTAACGACGGCAAGAGAGATTTTTTCGGCAACTTCGAAGGCGGCTTTTTGTATACCTGCGGAACGGACAACGTTTCGTCCTGCGTAAAGGGAAGACCCGTGCACGGCAGTATGCATTACAAAGCGGCGGAAAAAGTGTGTACGTATGAAGAAAACGGCGACGTTTTCGTGTGCGGAGAAGTGCGGGACGCCGCGCTTTTCGGCAAGAATATAGCGGTAAAGCGCAGGTTTTGCGTTTCCGAAAACTCGCTCACGGTATCCGATACGGTAAAAAACGAAGGCTTTACCGACGGGGAGTACGTGCTTTTGTACCACTTCAATTACGGCTATCCCTTTTTGGACGAAGGGTTGGAAATGACCGTTCCCGCAAAAAAGAGCGAGCCGCTGACAAAGATAGCGAAAAAGCGAGCCGCGGAAATGTATAAAATAACCGCCCCCGCGGACGGCGGCGAAGAAGACGTCTATTACCACTATATGGAAAAGGGCGAAATAAGGCTATATAGCGCAAAACTCGGGATCGGCGCGGAGATGACATACGATACGGCGGATTTTCCCGTCACGCTCGAGTGGAAGAGTATGATAAGCGGCGACTACGCGCTCGGTATAGAGCCGTCGTTTACGCGGTTCGACGATTTCAGAATGCGTAAGATCGCTTCGGGAAACGAAGACGAGCATAAAATAACAATAAAATTTTTGGGGTGAGAAAAATGACGCTTAGCGAAAGACTGTTTGAAGAAGGTAAAGGCATATTAAGGCTTAAACCCACCTGGGTGCCGAGAGCGTTTTGCCGTCCGGGTAAGAGAATAAAACTCCATCCCGACGACTATTACGTTTTAGGACTCGAAAAGGGCGGTATCGACGAGAGATGGTTCGCGTCGACGACTTGGGCGGAAAACGGACCGGGCACGCCCGAAGACGAAGGACTTTCCTACGTCGTCTCGCGCGACGGCAAAGAGAAGATGCTCCTTCGCGACGTCGTGGCGGAACTCAAAGAAAAGGTCATAGGCGACCTTTGGGATAAGTATCACAAGTGGCCTATGTTCTCCAAGTTCTTCGACAACGCGGGGCCGCTTCCACATCACATACACCATATGGACAAGCACGCCGCGAGAGTGGGCGCCGCGGGAAAACCCGAGATGTATTTCTTCCCCGCGCAGGTCAACAACCACGGCGGAGAATTCCCGTTCACGTTCTTCGGGCTCAACCCCGAATGCACGAAAGAAGAGATAAAGAAATGTCTTGAAGACTTCGCGAAGGGCGACAACCGCCTGCTCGATTATTCTCAGGCGTACAAAATAGAACTCGACACGGGTTGGGACGTTCCCCCCGGGGTATTGCACGCCCCCGCGAGCCTTTGCACGTACGAGCCGCAATTCGCGTCCGACGTATACGCGATGTATCAGTCCGTGCTTTACGGCGGACAGTGCGTAAGCGAAGATTTGCTCTGGAAGAACTGTCCGGAAGAAGAGAAAGGCAATTTCGATTACCTTATGGACGTGATCGATTGGGATCTCAACGTCGATCCCGATTTCAAAAAGCACAGGTTTATGCGCCCCGTCGTCCAAAGGGAAGACGAAAAGCACAAGGAAGAGTGGATATGCTATAAGAGCAAACTCGCCTGCGCTAAACGCCTTACCGTATATCCCGGTCAAAAAGTCACCGTCAAAGACGGCGCGGCTTACGGTATGATAATGCTTCAGGGGCACGGCACTTTCGGCGGTCAGCCGATAGAGACCCCGACGCTTATCCGCTACGGTCAACTCACCGACGACGAATATTTCGTCAGCGCGGAAGCGGCGAAAAAGGGCGTCGTCATAGAAAATCCGAGCGGTTGCGACCCGATAGTGATGCTCAAACACTTTGCCGAAAATCCCGATCTCGATTTCTGATTTATGAAGACCGAAATAATTTCGACGGTAAACGGTCTTGCCGTCTCCGTAGACGGCAAGACCGTTATCCCCGCCGCGTATATGTCGTATCTTCCCGATAAAGCCGATTACGACGGCTTTATAAAGGCGGGGTACGATCTCTATTGTTGCTGCGTATTTATGGGCGACTGCACGATAAACGAATTATCGGGCGTTCGCCCTTTTGCGCGTTCGGTATGGAAAAGCGAAGACGAATACGACTTTTCGCCCGTAGCCGAAGCGATAAAAAAAGTCGTGGCAAAAAGGGATAGGCAAGTTTACGTTATACTCCGCGTAAATCTCAACGCGCCCGCGTGGTGGAGAGAGAAGTATCCCGAAGAACTTACCCTTATGTCCGACGGCAAGAGATATATGCAGTCGGTCTTTTCCGAAAGGTGGCTGTCCGACTCTAAAAAGTTTATCGGAAAACTCGACGACTTTATAGAAAACAGCGAGTTTTCGGAAAGCGTGATAGGGTACCAACTCGCGGCGATGCAGACCGAAGAGTGGATAGCGATGTGTTCGCCCGATGGGGAACTCGACTTTTCCGAGCCTGCGAGAAAGGCGTATAAAACGTGGGTGAAAAACGGCGGTAACGGCGCGGAAGAGCCTGATTTTCCGCCTTTTACCGACTTTGCGCTCCGCACGGCGAAGGCTTTGGAATATCTCGAATTTTTCAACGAAGGATTTGCTTCCGCGATATGCGGATTATGCTCCTTCGCAAAGCAAAAAACAGGCGATAAACGACTTATAGGCGTGTTTTACGGCTATATAGGACAACTTCCGGCAAACCGCGGACACTGCGCTTTTTCGCGCGTGCTGGAAAGCCCCTTCGTCGACTTTTTCGCGTCGCCGTTTTCGTACGCGGGCTCTCGGCAAACCGCCGAAGACTGGTTTTATCACGGCGCTACGGAAAGCGTGAAGAGAAAGGGAAAACTCTGGTTTATGGAAGCGGACGTAAGGACGTTCAGGACGAAGAAACTTTACGAGACCGATCCCGGACTTATGAGCGGAGAGCATACGGTAAAATATTTCGATCACCCCGTGTTTACGGGACCGAAAAACCTGTCGGACTCGCTCGCCGTAATGCTCAAAGCGTTTTCAAAAGTGCTTATATCGGGCAACGCTTTCTGGTGGTTCGATATGTGGGGCGGCTGGTATTCTTCGCGGCAAATGATGACCGAGATCGCCCGTATGGCGGAATTGTATAAAAAGTCCTTTTATATTCCGACGGAAAGCGTGACGGAACTTGCCGTAGTCCTTAACGAAAAGGCGTCGTATCATATC
>CAMNIW010000008.1 GCA_946540675.1 uncultured Clostridia bacterium
CGGCTGGAACGTCAATTGGGGTATGGCGGCGAGTGCGGAAGACAAAGATTACGTGCACCTTACTTTGGACTACCTTCGCGGCTTATACGGCAAAGTCAACTACTGCGTGACCAACGTCGGCGAGTGGGAAAAGCATTTCAACGACGACGAAGTGCTGAAAAAGTTTTCGGCAGCGGCGGACTTCGGCGCGGACATAGTAATATTCCGTCTCGGCGAAAACGTCGACAAGACCTTGCTTGAAAGCGCGGATTTCAAAGGCTCGTTCGAGAAGTTTTGCGACTGTTTTACGACGAAAGCGAAAGAAACGATCGTCACCGATACTTTTTGGGAGCACGAAGGGATATGCTCGATTTTGGAGAGCGTCGCAAAAAGCCGCGGATATACTTTCGTAAAGATATGCGATCTCGGTTACGACGACGCGAACAAGGCGACAGGGCTGTTTTGGCATAACGGAGTTGCCGCTCATCCCGGCGATCTCGGTATGAAGAGAATAGCCGAAAGAATTTCGGGAGCGATAAGAAAAGTATGAAAAACGCCGAACTCGGAAAATATGCAGGACTTATAAAAGAATATTGCGAAAACAACTATAAAAACTGTCTTCGTCAGGCAAAAGGCAAACTTAAATATCCGTTTATAGTTCCCGGAGCGTCATACGCGTACGAACTCTGGGACTGGGACAGTTGGCTAACGGGGATAGCGCTCGAAGCCATCTCGAAAAGCGACGATTGTATCGAATACGAAAAGGGTTGCGTGCTCAACTTTATCGACCATATGGATAAATACGGCAGGATACCCATAAACGTTTCGCTTAAAAGCGACCGTTTCGACCTGAAAGAAGGCGTGGAGACCAATATACACAAGCCTTGTCTTGTTCAGCACGCGCTGTTTATAAGCGAGACGACGGGCTCTGCCGAGTGGATCGCGGACGATATAGGCGCTTTGGAAAAATTCGTCGGCTGGTACGAGAACAACGTCCGCCACGAGAGCGGATTGTATTTTTGGATAGACGATTTCGCGATAGGCGTTGACAACGACCCCTGCACCTTTTTTCGTCCGAAAAAGACCAGCGCGTCGGTATATCTCAACTTTTTGATGTACGCCGAACTCAAAGCGGCGTCAAAACTCGAAGATATGCTTAAAAGAAAGGATAAGTCCGCCGAATACGCAAAAAAAGCCGAAGATTTAGGCGCGGCGATACGCCGCGAGTGCTGGGACGAGCGCGACAGGTTTTATTACAGCGCGGATATCGGTTTATTGCCGATAGATCCGGAGCAATGGCTTCATAGCGGCGCGCCGAGACATTGGTCGACGCTCATTATGCGAATAGGCGTATGGACGGGATTTATGGCGCTTTGGTGCGGTTTGGCTACAAAGGAAGAAGCCGAAAGAATAGTAAAGGAAAACCTTCTCGACGAAAAGTCTTTTCGGGCGCCTTGCGGAGTAAGGACTCTGTCGAAGTACGAAAAGCAGTACGTCGTCAAAAAATCGGGCAATCCGTCGTGTTGGCTCGGTCCCGTTTGGGGAATTTCCAACTATATGACTTTTGAAGGGCTCGTCGGATACGGGTATATAAAAGAAGCGAGAGAACTTGCCGAAAAGACCGTAATGACTTTCGGCAAAGATATAGAGAACTGCGGCGAAATGCACGAGTATTACGACCCCGAAACAGGCGTAGGAGTCAATAATCAGGGTTTCCAGAGTTGGAATCTTCTCGCGTACAAGATGTGCGAATGGCTCGAAAAAAACGATGAAGATAGGGTATGACAAAAAAGAACAATTAAAGACGGTATTCGACTTTTTTTCGGCGGCGATATGTCTTTTGCCGGTAATGATCGGCATTGCGCAAATGATAGCGGCGCGCGGAATAAAAGCCCCGACGGTATTGGCGGTGGCTATGGGCGGCGCGCTGGCGGCGGCTTGGATAAAAGCGGCTGTCGCAAGACTTTGCGGCAAAGAAGAAACCCGTATAGATCCCTTTTACAAAAAGGATTATAAAGAAACGCGCAAACAAACGCTGATGAAAGCGGCGGTTATCGCGGCGGTCGCGGGGCTTACGGTGTTTTCTTTCGTCAGGTCGGCGGCGATAAAAAAGGAAGGAAACTTCGTTACGGCTACCGTCGTATCTCAGGAAGACAAAACCGAGATAGTGACGGATTCCGACGGCGAAGAGAGCGTTCACGAAAAGGCGGAAGTCGTTCTCGAATACGATTTTTCGGGCAAAAAGACGTATACGGCGACAATAGACAACGTGCGTCGGGTATATTCTGAAACGCTCGAAATATCCGTCGACGGCGACGGCAATTTTATCCGCTTTGCTTCCGAGTCTAAGGCGTTTTTATATGCCGGACTTTGCGGCGTGCTCTTTTCCGCGATAGCGGCGATCTATGCCGTGCTAAAAGTTTCTCCGACCTATCTCATACCGTTTTTATTCGGGATCGTCGGCTCGGCAATGATACCTTTCATCAATTATTACGATATGAAGCGCGTCATATTTGCCGAACTCACGCCCTTTTCGCTTCTGTTCATATCGCTTTCGCTGTCTTACGTCGCAAGGGCGATATTCAGCGAGATAAAGACGGTAGAACCGACAATCAAATAAAAGAAGGAGAGAAAAATATGTTTAATGAACAAAAATTGAACCTTACCGAAAAATGGGATAAAGTTTTTCCCGAAAATCCGAAAACGGAGCATAAGAAGATAACGTTTCATAACCGTTTCGGGATAACTCTCGCGGCGGATATGTATATGCCTAAATCGAGAGCGGGCAAACTTCCGGCGATAGCGGTATCGGGACCTTTCGGCGCGGTAAAGGAGCAGTCGAGCGGTCTTTACGCTCAGGAAATGGCTTCGCGCGGATTTATAGCGATAGCCTTCGATCCTTCCTTTACGGGCGAGAGCGGCGGCGAGCCCCGTTACGTCGCGTCGCCCGACATAAATACCGAAGATTTTCAGGCGGCTGTCGACTTTTTGAGCGTGCAGGACTTCGTCGACCCGGAAAGAATATCAATAATAGGGATATGCGGTTGGGGCGGCATAGCGCTCAACGCGGCTTCGGTCGACACGAGAATAAAGGCGACGGTATGCGTGACGTCGTACAATATGTCGCGCGTAAACCGTTACGGCTATTACGACGTAAACACCGAAGACGACGTGTATAAGATGAGAGAATCTTTGAACGCCCAAAGAACGGAAGATTATAAAAGCGGCGAATATAAACTCGCCGGCGGCGTTCCCGACGTCGTTCCCGACGATATGCCCGAATTTTTCAAGGCGTATCACGATTATTACAAAGTTCCGCGCGGCTATCATCCGCGCAGTCTCAACAGCAACGGCGGTTGGAACGTAACGAGCGCTTTGTCGTTTATCAACACTCCGCAGCACTCTTTTGCCGGGGAGATAAGAAACGCCGTAATGATAGTCCACGGCGAAAAGGCTCATTCACGCTATTTCGGCGAAGATATGTATAAACTGCTTAAAGGCGACAATAAAGAATTGTTGATCGTCGAAAACGCCGACCATTGCGACCTGTACGACGGCGGAAAAAACCGCGACAAAATACCATTTGACAAAATAGAGCGGTTTATAAGAAAAAACATCTGACGACGTAAAAAGCGCCGACCGAAAAGCGCGTCGTTTTTCGGGGATAATTAAAGTAAAAAAGTTCAGCCCGCCGTATTTCGCGAAAAGCGAAATACGGCGGGCTTTGTTTACCGATAAAAAAGTAACCGATTATATTTTCAGCCTTGCGGCTGAAAGTTATATGCAAAACAGGTCTAAGGCATATGGCAAGTTTACGCCACGACTTCCTGCTTTTCTTCGGCAACGGTCGCCGCTTTCGCGGTGTAGGTCGTCATGCCGAGTATTGTTTCTCCGTCTACCTGAACGGCGACGGGTCTGTCGAATTCGACCGTTATTTCTTTTCCCGTGAATATCGACACGAGTTTCTTCTTGTTGACGTGTTCGCCCTTGAAAATCTTGGGGAAAGCGAGAAGAGTGGAGAATTTGCCCCCGTGCATCACCATTACGGAAAGGGTGCCTTCGGGGTCGTTTCTCTTTTGTTCGGGAGTGGGCATCATACCGCCGCCGTAAAATCTGCCGTGCATCGTCGGCGCGAGCCACACTTTTTTGAATTCGTAAGTTTTGCCGTCCACGGTTATTTTGGCGTTTGTCGGTTTGTACTTAAAGAGCAGACCTTTTACCGCGATTCCCGCGTAATTTATGGGCTTATCGGTGGTTTCGCGGAGTTTGTCGCCCACTTCGCAGCAATATCCGTCTATTCCGAATCCCACGTTGTTAAGGAATTTATATTCTTTTCCGTCGACGTATACGGTGGGAAGATTTTTGATATAATCGTTTATCTTTACGACCTGTCCCTTTTCTCCGCCGATGTCTTTAAGGAAATCGTTTCCGCTTCCCGTGGCGAAGTAGTAGACGTCGTTATTTATGCGGACGTTTGCCGTATCGTTTATAAAGCGGTTGAGCGTTCCGTCGCCGCCGCATATGACGAGCGGGTTATCGCCGAGAGTTTCCTTAAAAAACGTTTCGTACGGGGGAATAGCGGTAACGTCGTGGTATTCGACCTGTCCGTCTTTAAGGATTTCGTTGAGTTGTTCTGCCGATTTTTTACCCATGCCGTTGTCAGACTTCGGGTTAAAGAGCACGCAATAGGTTTTCATAAGTAGTTCTCCTTAAAATATAAACGCCTTATAAAGAATTTATGGCGGCGATTATTTGTTGCTTTTTATCTTGTGCTTCGCGACGAAAATCCGACGCCGTTATCGGATCGCGTTGCAGTATTTTTTTGTGTTCGTCGTCGATTACCAGCGGAACGAATTGCACGTCTTTGCCGCAAGTCCGCCTGTACAGTTGACCGAAATAGAGAAAACCGTCGTAAATATCCGATACCGTTCCGTAATTTGCGGTATAATCCACGTCGGGAAAGACGATAAGGCTTTCGCCGTTTTTGAGATACTCCATACCTTTTTTGAAGGTTTCCAGCGCGAGTCCGGAGTTCCTGTAAACGGGCACCGCTCTCAAAGATTTCACAAGCGCGACCGTTCCTTTTGCGGCGAGTTTTGCCTTTACGCTGTGTTTTTTCGGCTTTTTGCCGACCCTTTCCGAAAAAGTATAGTCCTTAAACTGCTTATATGCCGTTTTTTTGTCGAAAAACGTGTTCAACGCCATGACGTGTACGTCAAAATCGAGCGAACATAAAGCGGTCTTTACTCCGTGCATATCGAGATGGCGGCAGACGTATATTTTCGGCTCCGACGTCGGGTATACGTCCGTGCGGTACTTATTGCCCGAAAAAGCCCTGTACAGTTTTTTTGCAAGTCGCGCAATCGGCCCGTAAAAGGCGTTTTTTCTCTCTTCTTTGAATACCCAGTCCATTTGTATTTTATAGGTGAGTATAAGGAACAGCGCTTCGGAGATTATCTTTATCGCCATAAAGTTAAGACCGAGCAGGTTTCCGAAGAGATACAGCACCCCGTAAGACGCGGCGAGTCGCGAAAACCACAGCACGTAATACCTGAAAAACGACTTTTTGGACATTCCGTAAAAGACGTGGCGATAATTGAAAACAAAGTTGAATATTGAAGACACCACTCTCGGCGCCACCGTTATAAGAAGCGAGTTTATCGCCGTTTTTTCGGGCAAAACGACGTATGCGAGAAAGTAGAACAGACCGAGATCGATAACCGCGCTCATCGCCGAAGACGTGAGATAGGTGTACATATTCGCGATTATTATCCCGACGACGCGCATCGAGTCCTTAAACGCCCTGAAATGCGTCTTATGGTCTTTTTCGTTTTCGGGGTAAACGGTGTCGATGAATATCTCGATGACGGGCAAATGCCGCCTTTTGCAATATATAAGCGTGTTCGTTTCGTATTCGAACTTTTTGCCGCGCACTTTAAGCAGTTTTTTTGTAAACGCTATCGAGTGTCCGCGCAGCCCCGTCTGAGAGTCGTATATCTTTATTCCGTAAAAGAGCCTTAAAAGTATGCGCATCTGTTTGTTTCCGGCGCGGCTTCTTTTCGGAACGTTCTTCCCCGTAAAATCTCTCGACCCGAGCACCATTTTGTCTTTGTGCTTCTTTGTCGCTTCGTAAATTTTGTATACGTCCTTTATTTTATGTTGCCCGTCGCAGTCTGCGGTGACGATAATATCGTCGTCGTCAAAGTTTTCCGCGCAGTGCGAAAATGCGGTTTTAAGGGCAAAACCCTTTCCCTTGTTGCCTATGTAGCGTATGACGGTTGTTTTCGGGAGAGCGGAGATCTTATCGAAGACGCAGTCGTAGTCTTTACCGCTTCCGTCGTCCACGACCACAAGGTCGTCGACCGCGCATATAAGTTCTTCGGCGTACGAAACGAAATCTTCGTCAGGCTCGTATGCCGGTATAACTACGACAAATTTATCCATTTTTCTCCTTGATCCCGATAGTTATTCTTCATCTCCCCGTAATACCGTTATATTTTATCATTTTTATCGCGTCAAATCAATAGAAAAGTTAAAATCAAGCCGCAAAAAAGCACGAAAATCCACAGATTATGCGAAAAAACGGAAATATCTCGTAGTTTAGCAAAAATTTGCCGACATTGTTATTTTATGCTCGACTTATATTCTCCCGGCGTCATACCCGTGTACTTTTTGAAAGAAGACGAAAAATACGCGGTGTTGTCATAGCACAGTTTGTCTGATATTTCCGAAAAAGAAAAACCGTTACGTATAAGTTTTTTTGCTTCGTCGATCTTCATTTTTATATACGTCTGATAGATGTGCGTGCCCGTTTGGCGGTAAAAATAGGAGCAAAGCCAGGCTTTTTTATAGTGGAAGTATTCGCACAGGTCTTCGAGTTTAAGCGACGAATACACCCTTTGCGAGAGAAATTTGATTATCTGTTCCTTCAGGTCGTCGTCTCCGACCGACAGCATAAACCTGTGCGCGTCGGCGTTTTCGTTTTCGCGCCGAATAAAGCGTATCAAAAAGAGTTCGAGAAGGTTCGCTATCGATTGCAGACCGCCTATCGGGCAGTCTTCCTTGAATTCGAGTTCGTTGAGATTGGGGTCGAATTCCGGGATACGGAAAGTGTTTTCGGCTTCGGACATTATCTCCTGAAGGAGCCGCCTGTCGTTTTTTGCGACCATCCTTTTTTTGCCCGTAAAGTACCGCATCGCCTTAGAGTGGCACTCGAAAGTTATGATAAAGATATTCGGCTCGCGGTCTCCCGATTTTACGTAATGCGGCACGTTCGGCGCGATAAACGCCATTTCGCCCTGTTTCACTTCGACGGGAACGCCGCCTATATACACGGTAATATCTTCCTTGTCGGTGTAGTTTATTTCCCAGAAGTTATGCGTTTCTTCCTGCGAAACGTAGTTGCGGACAAGCGATTGATAGTGTATCGTATATATGCTTTTTACCGAAATGTCTTTTTTTACGTCGGTTTTGAAAAAGGTCTTTTCCATAGGGTATCTTGATCCTATAATAAAGTATACACCCGAAACGCCTTTTTGTAAAATATTTTATAAGAATTTATTGCATACTATATTATAATTTTCGGATAACAAATTGTATTGAAAAGAAATTTTATAAAGTATACAATATTATATGGTGAAAGACTCCTTATATAGTCCGTCTTCGCCGTAAAAAACAACGGGGAGAAACTCAATGGTAAAACCTGCTTTTGACAAAAACTTTTATCCTATGATAACCGCTATCGAAAATTACGAAGCGGAGATCGCGAAGAGCGGCAAGCCGACCACGGTCACCGTCATCGTCGAGAGAAGCGGCGGCTATAATTACGTACACTCTTACACGGCTTTTGCCGACGGCGTGAACGACGAATTCAACTACCGCATCGCGGAAAGGCTGATAAAGACCATATTATGGGTATGCGGCGGCTACAAAATAATGATAAACGGCAGCAGAAAGATATACGAATATATCAAAAAATGCTATCAAAAGGACGGTCTTCGCGCCTTTGACGTAGACTTTATGCAGACCGTATACGAAAGGCCGTTCGAAGTAGAGTACGTAGACGCGATCCCGAACAAGAAATACGCGACCGAGCGGGTAGGCGGTTTCCTTAAAGGGTGCAGGATAGGTTTCGACGCGGGCGGAAGCGACAGAAAGGTTTCCGCGGTCATCGACGGAGAAGTCGTCTATTCGGAAGAAGTCGTATGGAACCCCAAGACGACCGAAGATCCGCACTATCACTACGACGGGATACTCACCGCCATGAAGACGGCGGCTTCCAAGATGCCGAGAGTCGACGCGATAGGCGTATCGACGGCGGGCGTCGTGGTAAACAACAGACCTATGGTCTCTTCGCTCTTCGTCAAAGTCGACAAGAAGAAATACGGCGAATACGTCAAAGACATATATATCAACGCGGCAAAAGAGATGAACGCTCCCATAGTCGTCGCCAACGACGGCGACGTGACCGCTCTCGCGGGCAGTATAGACCTTGAAGACAACGGAGTTCTCGGCATAGCGATGGGAACGAGAGAAGCGGTCGGGTACATCAATAAAGAAGGCGGCTTAAACGGCTGGATATCCGAACTTGCGTTCGTGCCCGTGGATTTCAACGAATCGGCCATGCGGGACGAGTGGAGCGGCGATATAGGCGTAGGGTGCAAGTATTTCTCGCAGGACGCGGTGATAAAACTTGCCGAGTACGCGGGCTTTAAGTTCGAAGAAGGGCTCACCCCCGCGCAAAAACTCAAAGTCGTCCAAAAACTTATGGAAGAAGACGACCCGATGGCAAAGACCGTATACGAAGATATCGGCATTTATCTCGCCTATACCATACCTTACTACGCAATGTTCTACGACATAAAGCATATACTCCTTCTCGGAAGGGTCATGGGCGGCAAAGGCGGCAACGTGATCGTGGACAAGTGCAAAGAAACTCTCTTCAAAGAATTTCCCGAATTTAACGGACTTGACATCGGTCTTCCGGACGAAAAGAACAGACGCGTCGGACAAAGCATAGCGGCGGCGTCGCTCTGTCCGCTCGGCAACGAATAAAAATAAGAGGTGTTCATTATGAAAGTCATTATTTGCAAAGATTACGAAGAAATGAGCAAAAAAGCGGCTGAAACGATAATAGCCGTAGTAAAGAAAAATCCGTCGGCTGTTCTCGGACTTGCCACGGGCTCCACGCCTATCGGAACGTATTCCGAAATGATAAGGGATCACAAGGAAAACGGAACGAGTTATAAGGGCGTTAAGACCGTCAATCTCGACGAATACGTCGGTCTCGACATCAATTCCGACCAGAGTTACGTTTACTTTATGCGCCACAATCTTTTTTACGGGCTCGACATCGACCTTGCCAACACGCATATCGAAAACGGTAAGGCGGAAGACAAGGAAGCGGAATGCAGGAAGTACGACGAACTCTTAAAGACTCTCGTTCAGGACGTGCAGGTTCTGGGGATAGGATCCAACGGTCATATCGCTTTCAATGAGCCGTTCACCCCGTTCGACAGCACAACGCACGTCGTTGACCTTACCGAAAACACCATAAAGGACAATTCGAGACTTTTCAAGAGCATAGACGAAGTTCCCCGTCAGGCGTTCACGATGGGACTTAAAAACATAATGGACGCAAAGAAGATACTGATCCTTGCCAACGGCAAAAACAAAGCAAAGGCGGTTTACGGGCTCGTAAAAGGCGAAGTCACTACCGAAGTCCCCGCGAGCATTTTGCAAAAACACCCTGACTGTACGCTTATATGCGACGAAGAGGCGGCGGCTCTCATAAAATAAAATGGACTCAAAACTCGTAGGCGTATTGAAAAATTTTGAGATAGAAGGCAAAGTCATAGACGTTTGCCGCTACGGCGAAGGTCACATCAACGTCACCTATCTCGTCACCACGGACAAAAAGAGATATATCCTGCAAAGGATAAACAACACGGTTTTCCCCGACACCGACGGGCTTATGGGCAATATATGCGGAGTTACCGAACATCTCAAAAGGATGGGAGCGGAAACTCTTAACGTCATAAAGACCAAAGACGGGAAGTCGTACTTAAAGGGCGCGGAGCCTTACAGGGTGTACGACTTTATCGAAGGAACGGTAACGTACCAGACCGCGGACGATACGGATATGTTTGCGGCGTCGGGCGCGGCGTTCGGCGAATTTCAGAACTATCTCGCCGCTTTCGACGCGTCTTCGCTCGTCGAGACCATACCGCATTTCCACGACACGCCGAAGCGTTTCCGCGACTTCAAAGCGGCGCTTGCGGCGGACGCTTGCGGCAGGGCGAAAGAGTGCGAAGAAGAGATAAACTACGTCCTTTCGCAGGAAGATATGTATTCCGTCGCCATGGACGACTTAAAGAGCGGCAGACTTCCGCTCCGCGTCACTCACAACGACACCAAACTCAACAACGTCCTTATGGACGCCGTGACCAACAAGGCGAGAGCGGTCATCGATCTCGATACGGTAATGCCGGGTTCGACGCTTTTCGACTTCGGCGACTCTATAAGATTCGGAGCCTGTACCTGTAAGGAAGACGAAGAAGACCTTTCCAAGGTAAAATTCGATCTCGTCCGTTTCAGGGCGTATGCCGAAGGGTATTGTAACGCGGTAAAGGACACCGTAACCGAACGGGAAAAAGAACTTTTGCCGTACGGCTCGTATCTTATGACGATAGAGTGCGGAATGCGTTTTTTGGCGGATTATCTCGCGGGCGACGTGTATTTTCACGTATCCAAAGACAAACACAATCTCATAAGGAGCAGGA
The DNA here is from genome assembly GCA_946540675.1 of uncultured Clostridia bacterium. GTDB lineage: Bacteria > Bacillota > Clostridia > Christensenellales > Borkfalkiaceae > UBA10281. The sequence goes on from CAMNIW010000008.1 coordinate 10,761, forward strand.
CGCAGTTTTCACTCGCTCGCCAGATGCGTGAAAACTTCGGCGAAATGGGCGGGATAATAAAGGAAATTCTCGGATAGGAGTTATTATATGAAAGGTTTGAAAAATGTAAACGTTTACGTATACGGAAAGGGAATAGTCAAGACCGATATAGGCATAGAAAACGGCAAGATAGCGTTTATTGGCAAAGACGACTCTATCGAGAGTCTGTTCGAAACCGACGGCACCGTCGTCGCGGGCTTTATCGACGAGCATATACACGGCGCGGGCGGAAGCGACGCCATGGACGGCACGGAGAAAGATTTACAGGTCATATCGGAATACGTCGCGAGTGAAGGCACGACGGGCTTTCTCGCGACGACTATGACTCAAAGCAAAGAAAATATAAACAAAGCGCTTTCGGCGGTAAAGAAGACGATCGAAAAGGGCGAATACAGGGGAGCGAGAGTTCTCGGCGTCCATCTCGAAGGTCCGTTTATTTCCGAAAAGCACGTCGGCGCGCAGCCGCTCGAATACGTAGCGAAGCCGTCGGTGGAAGTTTTCAAGGCGTATAACGAAGTTTCGGGCGGAAACATAAAGGAAGTCACGCTGGCGCCCGAAGTCGACGGCGGCGAAGAACTTATCCGCTACCTTGCGGATAGCGGAATAGTCGCTTCCGTAGGGCATACGGGCGCAAAATACGCCGAAGTCGAAAAGGCTGTTTCTTGGGGCGCGAGTTGCGTAACTCACACCTACAACGCCCAGACCGGTCTTCATCACAGAGAAGCGGGCGTGGTCGGCGCGGCTATGCTTTTAGACGACCTTAACTGCGAGATGATATGCGACACTATCCACGTATCGGTCCCTGCGATAAAACTCGTTATAAAGAACAAGCCGCACGACAAATTCACGCTCATAACCGACGCTATGCGAGCCAAGGGAATGCCCGACGGCATAAGCGAACTCGGCGGACAGACTGTAATAGTCAAAAACGGCGAAGCGCGGCTTGAAGACGGAACTTTGGCCGGAAGCGTCCTTAAAATGAACGTCGCGATAAAGAATCTCGTCGAAAAAGTCGGCGTTTCCTTTACCGACGCGGTCGATTTCGCCACGGTAAACCCGGCAAAGAATCTCGGCATATTCGGCGAATGCGGTTCGATAGAAGTCGGCAAGCGCGCCGATCTTGCGGTTCTCGGCAAAGATTATGAAGTCCTTTATACCGTAGTCGGCGGAAACGTAGTTTATAGGAGATAAAATGTTATACACGATAAAAAACGGAGAACTCGAAGTAACTGTAAATTCTTTCGGTGCAGAGGCGGTGTCGGTAAAATACCGCGGAGAAGAGCGGCTTTGGCAAAACGACAACGGAACGTGGTCTGAGCATTCGCCCGTGCTTTTTCCCGTATGCGGACATTGCGGAATAATCGTCGGCGGAGTGGAGTACCCCATATACTTCCACGGGTTTGCCAAGCGCAAAGAATTTAAGATAGACAGTATCGAAAAAGACGTGCTCGCCTTTTCGATCAGCGAAGACGAAGAGACGCTTGCGGTTTACCCGTACGGTTTTACTTTCCGCGTTCTGTACCGCATAGAAGATAACGCTTTGGAAGTAAAATACGAAGTAAAGAACGATTCTTCGGTCGATATGTATTTCGCCTGCGGCGGACACGATTCGTTTTCGCTCAAAACCGACGTCGACGGCTACGTCGTAGAGTTCGACAAGACGGAAAAGTTCGATTCTCTCGACTGTAACAGTTCAGGCTATCTTACGGGCAAAAAGATCCCTATGGGAGAAGGCAGGGAATTTCCCCTTCCCAAGGATTTTTTGACGAACAACAAGACGGTTATATTCGGCGGCGTCAATTCCGACAAGGTAACGCTGAAAACGGTCGGCGGCAAGAAGGTCGCGGAACTTACCTTTACGGGTTTTAAGAATTTCCTTATGTGGCGACCCGACGGCGCGAAGATGATATGTCTGGAGCCTTGGACAAACCTTCCCGATCTTGACGGAGAATCGCTCGAGATAAGCGAAAAAGACGGCTTTATCCGCCTTGCCCCGTCCGCGTCGGAAACGATAAAGAGAACGATAAAGTATTATTGATAATTCAGTAAAAAAGTGCGCCCCGAAGGCTGTTGCCTTCGGGGCGCTTTATCGCCATTTGTCTTTTGCGTGTCGAAAAAACGGGGTATAAAGCCCGCCTATAAGCCGATTAAGGCTTATTTATCGAGTTCTTCGAGTTCCTTTCTCTTTTGGGTTATTTCGGCTAAAAGAGCGGTGTAGTCGACGTCGGTTTTCGCGCGGAGCAATTCGGTTATCTCGCAAAGGGGTTTGTATATCGGCGTCAAAGAAACGTTGCCGTACATACCTTTAAGCGCGTGCGCTATCTCGAATCCTTTCGCAAGGTCTCCGCTGTTTACGGCGGCGACGAGTTCGGGTATTTGTTTGTCGCCGAGCACCATTTTGACGAGCGTTATATAAAACGACTCGTCGTTTAAGCATCTTTGTTTTCCTTCTTCGACGTTTGCGCCGAAATCTCTCAATTTATCGACAGTTATCATTTTTTATAAATTTTTCGAATTCGTCCGCGGGGACGGGTTTAGAGAAGTAGTATCCCTGTATTATTTTGCAGCCGTAGTCTTTAAGGATCGTCAGTTGATCTTCGCTTTCCACGCCTTCGGCAATCGTCGGAACGGCCAGGAAATCGGCTATATCGACTACGAGTTTTACCATTTTCCGATCGCCGGGGTTTTCGGTCATATGCCTTATGAACGCCATATCGAGTTTGAGTATATCGATAGGAAGTTTTGTCAGCATATTCAGCGAAGAATAACCCGTTCCGAAGTCGTCCATTTCTATCTTGAAGCCGTCCGCACGGAGCGTTTCCACGGTCTTTATAAGTTGCGAAGAGTCGTCCGTATACGCCGATTCGGTTATTTCGAGATGAATGTTTTCGGTAGACAGTCCGCTTTCTTTGATAAGGTTTACGAGAAAACTCTCTATATCCGATTCAAAAATATCTATCCGCGATACGTTTACCGAAACGGGAACGCAATAGCCGAACTTATCTTTCCACAGTTTTACCTGACTTGCCGCTTCCTTCCAAACGTAGCGGTCGAGTTTTTGAACGAGAGCGTTTTTTTCGAAAAGCGGAATAAACACACCGGGGCTTACCATACCGTGTTCGGGGTGGAGCCAGCGCACCAACGCTTCCGCTCCGCAAAGTCGCGGTTTCTCGCCCGAAACATCGTATTTCGGTTGATAGAAGACCTTAAACTGTTTTTCTTCGATAGCGGTCTCTATCTCGCCGAGCAGTTTTTCACCGAAAAGTTCCTTGTCGTGGAGAGCCGAGTCGTATTTTGCCAACACGGAAGAGTAGCCGCTTTTCAGCGAGTCGAGCGCGATCGTCGCCCTGTCGAAGCGTTGTTCGATTACTTCGTTTTTGTCGACGTCTTCATATACGCCCATACGCAGCGATATTTTGGAACTTCCCGTTTTTTGTTTAAGGTAGTCGGAAAGGTCTTTGAGCATCGCTTCGTGATCGGGAAGGTTTTTTGTATAGATATAGAAGTTGTCGCTGTCGCAACGCGCCGCTATCGCGCCGAATTCTTCGGCTTTTTCCTTGATCCTTTCGGCTATCGTTTTAAGTATGAGATCCCCGAATTCCCTGCCTTTCAGTTCGTTTATCGTCTTCAGACGGTTTACGTTGACGACTTCGGCGTCTCTTTTTTCGTCGGGGTGGTAGTGGTCGTATTCCTTGCAGTACTCAAAAAAGAATTCTTTGATATACAGTCCTGTAAGGGGATCGAATTCGGTCGCGCGGATTATGTTCCTGTCTTCCGAGAGTTCTATCGAACGGCGCACTCTCGCGAGTATTACTTCGGGCATATCGTAGGGCTTGGGAATAAAGTCCACGGCGCCGAGTTCGAGACTTTTTATCTCCGCCGATTTTTCGCTTGTAAGGACTATGACGGGGATCTTCGAGAGTTGAGCGTCGCCTTTAAGCACGGCGAGCAGTTCGAAACCGTTCATATTCGGCATAATAATGTCCAACAGAACGAGAGAAAGAACGTCCTTGTTTTCCCGTATCACGTCGAGCGCTTCTTTTCCGTCGGCGGCGTATAAAACGTTATATCTATCGCCGACGATACGTCCTAAAAGCGCGCGGTTAAGCGGTTCGTCGTCTACGATAAGGACGTTTCTCGATAAGTTTTTTTCTCTGCGCAGTTCTGCCTGTCTCATTATTATTTTCCGAGTCCGTTTTTTACAAGTATAACACTAATTTTATAATTAGTCAAATTTTAATTTATTACCCACTCTATTTTTACCGTCTTGTTTTCGGGCGTAATGTAATAGTAGCGGATATATTCCTTCAGTTGACTTTCGTTGAGCGAAGTATCCGAGCAGATTATCTTAAATGTTATGACGTCTCCGTCTTCTTCTCTCTTTACCTTTACCGTGCCTATATTGCCGGGCAAAAGGTTTTTAAGTCCGAACGCCGCCGTCGGGTTTTTGTCCGCTATCGCCGCAAGAAGAGAAGTGTCGCTTGCCGTAACGAAGTCCACCCCCGTGAGATAGTCCATTACCGAACGGTCCACGTCGCCCGCGTTTGCCGATATATCCAGGTGAAGAAGGTATGCGCCCGTGCCGCCGTTTACGGAGCCAAGTGCGTATTCGCCGCTGTCCGCGGGTATCTCGAAATAGTAAATACTGTCGTCTTGCCAGTTTGTGGTCTGTTTTTTGATCCATGCGGTCTTGAACATAAGTTCGTAGCCTTGCGGCATACTTGTCACCGCCGCGCCGTCTGAGTAGGTCATAGTTCCGTCTTCGTATTTATAGATATACAGCAAGTTTTCGTCGTCAGTGCCGTATATCTCGCTTATCTCCTTAATGGCGGTTATCTTATGGCTCTCGTTGCGGAATATCCTGTGCAGGGAGAAGAAACTGTTGTTATTCGTGAAGTACGTTCCCGCAAAGAAGTTGATATAGCCCTTTTCTTTCAGGTTAAAGTCTATGGAAGACGCCGGCATCTCGTAGTTTTCGTAAGTATCGCCGTTTACCTGAACGTGCGCGGCGGTAACGAGATTATCTATGCTTATATCCGCGCTCATGAAGTGCAGACCGTACACGTTATCCTGATTTTTAAGCGTCGACAAAAATTCCGCGGAAGCGCTGGTATATCGCTGTAAATTATTCGCGCCTATCTGCGAGATAGACTGTCTGCCGCTTGCGTTTATCGTGTAGACTCTGCTTTCGTTAAGACTGTTGTCATAGCTGGAATACGAGTTCGAGATATTTTCCGATATTGCGTAATAGGACACACGGATATCGCCCGCCCTATATGGGTAAGTGCCGCCCGTAGTCGTATCTTGCGAGCCGCCCACAATATAACCCGTATTCGATTTTTTAGCGATCGTGCTGTCGTCGCTGTCCACTATAAGGGGTATATAGGTATTATATCCCTGCGAATAATCGAGATATTCGTTTGTTTCGCTTGTATAACATTTGATAGATTCCGAATTTCTCTCCGTTCCGCCGTAAGATACGTTTTCGTTTGTCAAAAAAGTTTCCGTCGAAACCGTATTTATCTTCGGCGAGATTGTTTCGAAATAAAAAGTGGTCGCTTGGCTTGCGGTAGTCGTAGTAGTCCAGGAATTGTTGTTATAGCGTATATAATAAGTAGAACTCCAGGTTGAAGCGTATAAATAATTGTTATTGTTTAATTCAAAAGCCGTGCCGCCGTTATAACAAGAAAGACCATAGTAGTTTCTGTATGTCAGATATTTATTGGTACTGTTTGATGGGTAAAAGCTACCGTCGGAATCTTTGATCCACTGTGTTGCGTTATTTTGACTTGTCGCGACGTTTATCGTACTGCCGCTCGGATTGTTGATATAATGTCCGTTGCCGTCGGTTAAATATCCCGGCAGGCTGTTAACGTTTATCAATTTCCATCCGCTGTCGTAAGTTATTTGGTAGTTTCCGTTCTTTATTATTCCGTCAGATATTGTCCAAGCGGTGCGCTGATTTGTATTAGTCGTAAGCGCAAGCGTGCCGCTGTTGTTGCGGAGATAATAAGTATTGTTATTATAAGTAGTACTTATATAATAGTTATTTCCGTATGGGGTAAGAATCCATTTCGACGCGCCGCTTTGAGTATTGGAGTTTCCTATGCTTCCGTTACCCGTAAGGTAATGCCCGTTGCCGTCGGTTATATACATGGACGACTGAGTCAACTTCCACACGCCGCCATCGCAAGTAAGGACATATTCGCCCGAAGATATGCTCGTTCCGTCCGAAGAAACGTCCCATGCCGTCGACGGAGTGCTTGTTATAGAAAGGGTAGTATTGTTTCGGTTAAGGTAGTAGTGCGTGCCGTTCATGACGGTGTGTATATAGCCGTTGGATACCAGCCACTCCGCCGCGGAAGCCGAATTTACGGCGTTCAAGGACGAATATCCGAGATAATCGGTTCCGTCGGTTATCTTTATTATTTTCCCGCTGTCGGAAGCCGCCCAACCGCCGTTCGCGCCGTTAACGTGTACTATATAGTTATCGTCGGAATATACGTTGTTTCCGCTTGCCGTCCAGGTGGCGGAAGTCTGAGTGCAGGTAAGTCTTCCGTAATTATCGACACCGAGATAGTATTTTGTAGATGTGGTCGCTTGGTTTCCGACGGTTTCGATATATAGTTTTCCGTTGTCGTATATCCATACGGTGCCTTCGGTCGTAGATTGCGATATCTGACCGCTCGTATTCCCCACGAGATGATAATTTCCCGTAGAGTCGGATATAGAGTATCCGGTCGTATCTTTATAGAAGTATCTCGTGTTTCTTATTCTTACGCCGCCGTTGATGTAGTAGAAAGTATTGTTTGTGCTGTTTTCCGCATACTGTGCGAGCAAAACAGATCCACCCGTGGAATTATAGTTCTTATATCTGTAATAGGCTGAGTCTGTATCCGTTTGTACGGGATCGCCTATTTGGTTTCCGTCTTTATCAAAAAAGACGTTCATATATTTCCGATACGTATACGTAATTTGGCTTGTATAGTTTGTTCCGTGTGCCGCGGCAAGTCTTTCGTGTACTTTTTGCATAGCGACCGAGCCGCCCCAGCCGTTGCCTTCCGCGCCTTCTTTTTCTACGTATGCGTCGTAAGCCGCCTTGCTGAACCCGACGAGAGAATATCCGGAAATCTTATCCGTTATGTTTTCTTCGTCGAGAACCGAAAGTCCGCTCGCTACTTTTATCGAGCAGTCGTACACGCCCACGCTTTCTATATCGCCGTTTACGTAGCCCGCCGCAATGCCTATAAGGGTCTTGTCGTCTTTTGGGGTTTTGGTGATAAGTGTCGCGGAGTCTATAAGGAAGTTTTTCACCGAGTTTTTCGCGGTGTCGTAAGTGTAGTTGTTACCGTCTACCGTGAGCGTTCCCGCTTCGCCGATAGAGCCTATAACGCCGAAAACGCCTATTATTTGTATCTCGTCTTCGAGATCGCCGCTCGGCGTGTCGGTGTGCGCGCTGTCTTCGTTGGTGACGGTAAGATTGCTTATTTTATAGCCTTTTCCGTCGAAAGTCCCGACAAAGGGGTTGACCGGCGTTCCTATCGGGGGGAGAGTAAAGCCCGTCATATCGAGATCTTTGGACAGGAAGAAGTGGAATTGCTTTATTTTGGTATTATCTTCCGTATCGGGCTGATTGAAATATCCGAGTTCCTGCAGCCAGGAGAGATAATAAAGTTGTCTCGGGTGCGCTATCTCGAAGGGCGATTCTTCGGTACCTTCGCCGCTCTCGAAATAAGAGCGGTGCGCAGTCGCCGTAAAGTTTACCTGCGTGGTCAGTTTATCGAGAAACCATGCGAAAACCGCCGTTCCCACACAGCCAAGGGCAAGTGAAACAGCGCAAAGCATCGCAATGATTTTTACTTTCAATTTATTCATAGTCATCTCACGGGTTTAGCGGATATTATCGCGAGATCGTCCTCCGCGGAAACGCTCGTTTCCGTAAGAGAAAGGTCTTCGCCTATCGCGCTTTGTATAAAACGCTCTATCATCGTCTTGTCATAGTCGAAGTAGAGATATATGTTTAAGGTGTCGCCGTTAAAATCGCTTTCCGTGTATTCGATCGGGAAAGTCAGATAGTCGTATTTTTTAAGCGTATCGCCGTCGTAATGGAAAAACGCCTTTACGTCGTCGCCTACCGCGGCTTGCTTAAAATAGTCTTTGTTATTCGAGCCGAGAATTTTCGCGGACGCGTTGTTAAAAATAGTTTCGGGGTTTGTCGAATATATGTCCGCACCCTTTACGCAGGCGAATTTCACTACGCTCGAAAAGCGGTCTATCGCCGATTCGTTTATCGCGGAATCGCGGTCGATCTTTATATTTACGACGCCGCTTTTCGGCAGATTTTTTTCGCCGGTAAGCGAAATTCTGACGACTACAGGTGTATATTCGTTTCTTTTAATAAAGACTTTGTCGTAAGGGTTCATAACGAGAGAATCTACCGTATAAGTATTGGATATCGTTACGTCGTCGCCATTATTGTTGTAGTCGTATTTATACGCGAAGTATTCGGCGACCACGTCGTCGTCTATGACGTTGGCGTTAGTTCCCGCGTTCGTCGTCCTGTTTTGCAAAAACCAACCGAATATCGTCGAACCGCCGCCGAGTATAACGAAAGAGAATACGAGTACGGCCGCGGCGAGTTTTATTATTGCTTTTGCGACTGTTTTCTTTGTTGTATTTATTTTCACGGCCATACCTCCTTTTAATCTTATAATATGTATTATCGCATATTTTTTCGCATTTTTGCGGAAAAATAATAAAAGCCGTTTATGCCCCATTTGACGGTGGGGGAAAACGGCAACTGGCAACCCCGATGGGGCCCTGTAGTTTTGCGTCGCCGAATTGCTTCGGTTTTGCTTTTATATTGAGTTTAACGGTACCAACTGTCATTGCGAGCGAATGCAATGAGCGTGGCAATCTCAGCATGTATATGCTTTACGTTACTATATTTCAAGAGTTTAC
>CAMNIW010000009.1 GCA_946540675.1 uncultured Clostridia bacterium
CCGCACGGAAGGATTATATCCCCTTGACAAAGCCCTTACTTCGGCTTTCACCGAGCCCGAAAACGTCTTTAACGGAAAATTCGTTGCGTCCGTATAAAAAGTCTCGCTTCCCTTGCCGTCCGTAAGGGTTATTTCGTACCTTTCGGCGCCTTTTACGGCGTTCCATACGAGCGTTTCGCTCTTTTCGTTTACGTATAGTCCGGCGACGCTTTCAAGCGTCCTGTCGACGTAAAACGCTTCCGAGACCGAACTCACGTACCCTTGCGCGTGTGCGTGGACGATGAATTTTATGCCGCCCGCACACATCTCGTATGAACCGAAATCGAAATATCCCGATAAGCCGTTGTCTATCGTCCTTTTGCCGACGGACGAGCCGTCTTCGACTTCTATAACGTACTTTTCGGCGTTTTTTACTCCGTTATATTTCAAAACGTTTCCGTGAACTCCGAACACGGATACGCGCTCTAATTTCTTATTTATATAATACGCGCGCGACGTGTTGCCGCTTACCGAAAGCGTGACGACGTACTCGCCCGCGCCCTTTCCCGAAAAATCGAAAGCGTAAGAATTCTGTCCGCCGCGCCACGTTTCCTTGAAGCCGTCGGAACCTGCTATTTCGAGCGAATAATCGGTACTTATCCCGCTCTTTCTCCACTTTATCTCTTTTTCGCTCACGGAGACCTGCGGAACGTCGCCGGAAAACACCGCGTACATCGTCGCCGACGAACCGAGAACCCTTCCGTCGTATCTGTAAGTGAGTCTTGCCCCGTCGCCGTAATCGCTGATAAACCAGCCTTCGAAAGTCTTTCCGTCCTTTTTGACTTCGGGAAGGTCGTATACCCTGCCGCCTATCGTCGACTTTTCCGAAATCGCTTCGCCGTCCGAAACGAATCTTACCCTGTATTCCGTACCGTCGCCGCTCTTTTCGGCATATCTCGCATAGAGCGTAATATCGCCCGTTACGGGCGCGGACTCAAAATCGTAAAGTTCGGTAAATCCGCCGTTTTTGTACCAACCGATAAAATCGTAACCCGTCTTTACGGGATCGACGGGCTTTTCGACCGTCTTTCCGTTGATCACCGCCTTATCGGCTACTTCTCCGCCGCCGTCGGTCTCGAACCTGACGACGTAGTTCACTCTCTTCAAAAATCTGTAAGTTCCGCCGCCGTAAGTTATCGAAAACGCGTCGCCGTCCGCTTTTACTTCCGGCGCGCCTTCGCCTTTGAGAGTAAGGGTCTTACCGTCGTATTCGTAATCTCCGACGAGATTTCCCAAAGTCAGAGTATATCTGTTACCGCCGAGAGACAAAAGGTATTCCCTGCCGTCCGCTTCGGTATAATATACCCCCGCTTCTCCCAGGTCTTTTTTCTCCGCGGGCTTTTTGTCTTTGCACGAAGCGAGACCCGCTATTCCGACGCTCATTATAAGCGTCAATATTGCGTTTGTCACAAAACGCCGCTTGTTCATTGTTTTAACACCTCCTACGTAAAGAAAGGGCGCCGCCTGAAACAAACGGTGCCCTTCATAGTAAAATATTTATTTATGGTACGGCCTTTGAGAGAAAGCCGACGACGGGATCGCCTTCCGCACAAAACGGCCGCAACATAATTCTATATCATATCCGAAAAATAGTCAAGCAAATTAGCATATGCTAACCGATTTTATATCAAGCGATAAATTTTGCGCAAATACCGCGGAAAACACTCTTTATTCGGAAAAACCGCAAAAAATATTCCGAATTTTTCGCGTTGTTTGCCGTAATCTAATCGACCCGTTTTTAAGACAAGGGAACTCCGCCGCAAACGGCGGAGTTCCCCGCAAGAAGTTTTTGAGTGTTACTTATTTATATATCAGCCCTGATATACGAGATTTTTCGTTATCATTTCGTCGACGTTGGAAGCGTCCCACCAGGCGCCCGCTATCGCTACGTTTTCGGTCACGGTCTTTTTCTCTATCGCGAATACCGCCTGTTCGACCGATTGATAGCCTATCTGATAAGAATCCTGCGCGACCGAACCTATAAGTTTGGCTCCCGTAGTCTTCTTCATCCACTCTATCTGCTTGGTGCCCGCGTCGAAACCGCAGAATTTTATCGCGTCGTACTTGGTTCCCGCGCCGCCTATGGCGTCGTAAACCTGTTTGACAACGCCTTCGTTGCTCATGAACACGGCGTTTACTCCCTGTTCGTAAAGGGCTTCGAGAGCGTCTTTATACGCGAGATTCGCGTCTCCGGTCTTTATTTGCTTGGTTATGGTATACTTGCCGTTCGTCGTGCTGTCGGCGTCGGCGAGTTCTTTGAACTTTTCTTCGAATCCGCCCGCGCGGTCTATGCCTGTCTGCGTGGTGTCGTGCTGTATTATACCCAACTTATATCCGTCGGAAGCCGCTATATCGGACTTTATCGCGGCGAAGAATTTTTCGGCTACGAGCGCGGCGGCAAGCCTGTTGCTCGTCGCGACGGAAGATATTATCGGGTTCTTTCCCGCGGCGTTTATGGCGTCGACGTCATCCTTCCAAATACCGCTGTCGAACTGAACGACGGGAACTTTGTTGTCATAGGCGACTTTGAGAAGATCGGCAAACCCCGTTCCTATCGTCGCGAGAACGAGCCCTGCGGGGTTGTTGTTTATAGCCGTGGATACCATCGTCTTTTGCGAGTCTACCGATTCGGGAGATTCGCTGACGGGGCCGCTGAAAGTTATATTGTATCCGTACTTATCTCCCGCGGCTTTCGCTCCCGCTTTGACGGACTGCCAGAACGCGTGCGATTCACCTTTCGCCACCACCGCTATCGTCTTTTTCGAGTCCTTACCTTTACAGCCCGTAAAAGCCGTGACCATAAGCGCGAAAACGCAAATGATCGGTAACCAGATTTTTCTGAATTTGCTCATCGTGTTTTCCTCCTAACTATTTTAACCCTTTTCGGGTATTTAACTTTTTTCTCCGGCGTTTTCCGTCGGTTTACGCTTTTCCGCCTTCAACTCCGCGAGTTTATCGCGGTATACGGTTTTTTCGCTCAAAATATCCGCCCTTATCCCTTCAGCCGTTTCCGAGCGTATATCGTCGGATAAGGAAGCGTCGGTAAGCACGTCGTCGAGCCTTTTTTGCAACGCTTCGTATTTTTCGGTAAATTCCCTGCGCAATTTTTTCTTTGCCGTTTCGGGCTTTACCCGCGCTTCGTTTTTGCCTTTTATTATGTCTATCAATATCGCACCGACCACTATTATGCCCGTAAGGACGAACGTTACGTAAGTCGCGTTTACGTTGAGATTGAGTTTTGCAAGGAAGAAATTGAGTCCGTTTCTTATGACCACGAGAATCATGCTTCCTATCACCGACCCCGCTACCGAAGCGATGCCGCCTGCCGAACTCGTTCCGCCTATATAAACGCCCGCTATCGCGTCGAGTTCCATTCCGTTGCCCGTCGCCGACGCGACCGTCGGGGACGCCGCCGACCAGAATATCGCCGCTATGCCCGCGCCTATTCCGCTGAATACGTACGCTAAAAGTTTATACTTTTCGGTATTGATGCCCGAAAGTCTGGTCGCTTCTTCGTTACTGCCTATCGAAAGGATATACCTGCCTATCTTGTTTTTGTACATAAGGTACATACAAATAAGCGTAAACGCTATCACCCAGATAAACCCGATCGGGAAACCTTCGTAATTGGAAAATATCCTGTTGTACCACGAGCCCGTCGGGTAAAATATGTTGGGAACGGCGACTATTATCGCGCTGAGTCCGCGCGATACCAGCATCGTGCCGAGAGTGGCTATAAACGCCGGAACTTTGAATTTCGCAACGAGAACGCCGTTTAAAAGTCCGAATATTCCGCCTATCGTTATCATTACGGGAATAGTCGCCCAAAGCGGCAGTATCCCGCGAGTGTACATATGCCCCGCAAGCACCGCCGACGCTATGCATACCGTACCTATCGACAGGTCTATCCCGCCCGTCGCTATGACGAAAGTGACGCCGAGAGCCATAAGCGCGTACGGCGCGAGATTCTGCGACATCGTTACTATGTTATATCTCTTCAAAAAGTTGGTGTTGAGAGCGTAAAACAGAACCATAAGCACGACAAGGGCAAGCATTATTATCATATTTTGTTTACCCTTGCTGGCGACCGTCGTCTTTATTTTTACGCCCGCGCGACGAAGTTTGCGAGAAAAGGGAAGTTTTATTTTTACGTCTTTCATATATACCTCCGGAAACTATGCGGGATCGCGCATAGTAGCGTATTTCATAATCTCTTCCTGAGTCAGCCCTTCTATCGGAAGATCCGCCGTTATCCGCCCTTCGCACATAACTATAACCCTGTCCGACAGCCTTTGTATCTCCGACAGTTCCGAAGATATCATTATTATCGATTTTCCTTCCTTTGCAAGCGACGCCATAAGATCGTACATTTCGCTCTTCGCCCCGACGTCTATGCCGCGCGTGGGCTCGTCGAAAATAAACACGTCGGAATTTTTCATAAGCCACCGCGCGACTACCACTTTTTGCTGGTTTCCGCCCGAAAGATTTTTAAGAAGTTGGGTCATGGACGGCGTTTTCGTCCTGAGTTTTTCGTTTGCCGCCGCCGCGGATATCGCCGCGTCGTTGTCGTCTATCCAGCCCAGCCGCACGTAATCTTCCAAAGACGCGAGAACGGAATTGTCGGTCACCGACTTTATCAGCATAAGCCCGTATCTCTTCCTGTCTTCGGAGAGATAACATATCCCGTTTTTTACCGCCGACTCGGGCGAACGTATGCGTTTTTTCTCACCGTTTATAAAAATTTCTCCCGCGTCGAAGGGATCCGCGCCGTATATCGCTCGCGCAAGTTCGGTTCTGCCCGCGCCCATAAGTCCGGCAAACCCGAGTATCTCGCCCCTTTTAAGCGAAAAACTTACGTCTTTGAGAAGGTTTCCGCTCGACAAATTTTTCACTTCGAGAACGACGGGGGCGTCTTTATCCGCCGCGCTTTTTTCCTTCTTTTCGCTGTATATGACCCTTCCGACCATCATTTTGACTATTTCGTCCTTGTTGGTTTCGGAAGTCTTTACCGTCCCTATGTATTCGCCGTCGCGCATTACCGTCACCCTGTCGGAAATGCGGCTTATCTCTTCCATTCGGTGAGAGATGTATATCATACCTATCCCGCGCTTTTTAAGGTCGCCCATTATGCGGAACAATTCTTCCACTTCGGGAAGAGTGAGCGCGGCGGTAGGCTCGTCCAAAACGAGAAGGCGCGAATCGTGCGACGTCGCTTTCGCTATCTCCACCATCTGTTGCTTGCCGACAGTAAGCGATCCGAGTTTTACGGACGGGTCTATGCGTATCCCCATTTTGTCGAAAAGTTCTTTCGCGTCGCGCTCCATCTTTCTGTCGTCGATGAATATCCCCTTTTTCGGCTCCCGTCCGATATATATGTTTTGCGCGACCGTAAGGTGGTTCATCATATTGAGTTCCTGATGGATTATGCTTATTCCCGCAGCCTGAGATTCCGCAATCGAAGAAAACTTTACTTTCTTGCCGAAAAGTTCTATTTCGCCTTGGTCGAGAGAATATATCCCGCACAGGACTTTCATAAGGGTGGATTTTCCCGCTCCGTTTTCCCCCATAAGGGCGTGGACTTCGCCTGACCGAAGTTCGAAATTTACGGATTTCAGCGCGTGTACGCCCGAAAATCTCTTATCTATACCCGTCATTTTCAAAATTACGTCGCTCATCGTCCGTCCTTTTTTCAGCCGCCGCGAATCTTTCGTAAACGGCGTTTTTTCTTTTCTTATTAAAATTTAACACGGGGAAAACAAAAATACAAGGGGTTTTGTTGTCCTTTTATTTCAGCAAGAAAATCCTAATACGTATAAAGTTTTTAATTGCGGCTTGATTTATTTTATATATAATGTTATAATACGGATACAGTGTAACAAAGCGAATACGCGTCATCGGAATTTTACGGAGGACGACAAAACTTGCTCGTAACTCACCGCTACAACAGCGACGAACGGCAACATTTTCTTCTCAGCAAACATTACGCTTTCAAACTTAAACCGCGGCTTTTGTACGCCGGCTTTCTCGATAAGCACGGCGGCTGGTCGGAAGAACCGCACTTCCACGACTTTCTCGAAATAATATTCGTTACGGACGGAAAGGGAACGGTCTTTGTCAACAACAGGAAATATGACGTTCAACGCGGAGATATAGTGGTATACAACGCGGGGACCGTGCACCACGAAAAAAGCAGCGAAGACAACCCTATGGAAATACGCTTCGTCGCGTACGACAAGTTGGAGATCACAAACCTTGCCGCAAACTGGCTTCTCCCCCTGTCTTACGGCAACGTCTTCAACAGCGGATCGTCGTACGATATAATACTCGGATATTTCAACGCCCTTATCGACGAATTCGAGAAAAAAGAACGCTTTTATATGGAAATAGCGCAGGGAATATCCCGAACTCTCCTTATGTACGTTTTCCGCGCGGTAAGCAGAACTAAAAACACCGCTCTCCTGTTCGACGCGAGCAGGACGATAGAGACCGCGCTTTGCTTTATCGACAAGAACTTCCGCCAAAGAATATCTCTCGACGATATCGCGAAACAGTGCTTTACCAACAAGTTCAGCCTGTCGCACCTTTTTACCCGTACTCAGGGCGTAAGCATAGGGAAATATATACTCAACAAGCGCATCGAAGAAACCAAACGCCTTCTGACGGAAACGGATATGTCCGTGTCCGAAATTTCGGACGCCGTAGGGTTTTACGACCAGAACTACTGTTCGAGAATGTTCAAAAAGAAGACGGGCGTTTCCCCGTCGCATTATAGGAAAAAAGACGGATAAATCCGCAAAATAAGAGCCGCTTTTTGCAAGGCGGCTCTTATTTTGCGTTTGCGCGGGAATAAAATTGACATACGGAGAGTATTTTGTTACAATAGAAAAGACGTCCGAATATATCGTCACGGGGAAATTCCGTATGAAATCCGAGAAAAAACGCATTTTTGAAAAAATCATAATATTCACTCTTGCGGCGGGTGTCGTGTCTCTTCTCGTCTTTTTTCTTAAAGACGTGTTTTTCCCGTTTATAAAACTCGAAATAAATCAGGACTTCGACGGGGCGAAAGAACTGCTGAGATCGAAAGGCGTTCTCGGCGCGGTGACCGTCACCGTGGTCGAAGCCTTGCAAATGGTGGTGATATTCATTCCGGCGGAGTTTATTCAACTTTCTTCCGGTATGAGTTATCCCTGGTATATCGCGGTGCCGCTTTGCGATCTCGGCGTCGCACTCGGCGCGTCGATAATCTTCTTTATCGTTCGGGTGTTCAAGTTTGACGGCGATATATTCAACCGCCGAAAGAAAATAGAGAAATACGAAAGAAAAAAGAACAAAAACGGCATTATGATATTTATGTATTTCCTTTTCATAATGCCTATAATACCTTTCGGCGCGATATGCTATTACGCTTCCAACAAAAAGATAAGTTATCCGCGCTATATATTCACCTGCGCGACGGGCGTTATCCCGTCGATCGCCACTTCCATTATAATGGGCGCGGCGGTAAAGGAATTTATCGCCAACTCGCTGCCTTTGTGGCTCCTTATTCTTATTATAATCGGCGCGGCCGCCATACTCTTTTTACTTATACTTTTCGTTCTCAATAAGTTTTACTTCAAGGAAAACGACGGAACGCCCGACTCCGTATTTTACGGAATTTTCAAAAAATTCGTCTTGTTTTTTCTCAAAGGCCGCAGCAAAATCGTCGTCACGGGTGAAGACGTAAAAGCGATAGACGGCGCGTATCTTATGCTCGTCAATCACGCGTCCTTTTTCGACTTTTACACCGTGAGCCGCGTCGACAAGGACAGGAATTTCGCATACGTACTTAACCGACACTACTTCGGAATGCCCGTGATCGGCACCACCGTAAAGCGCGGCGGCTTTATCCCGAAAAGGATATTCGACGCCGATATAGACGCCGTCAAAGGTATGATGCGAGCCGTGAAAAACGGCTATCCCGTAGTGATGTTTCCCGAAGGCAGACTGTCAAACTCCGGCGTGTTGAACAGCGTAAACAAAGCGGTCGCTCCGCTCGCGAAAAAACTCGGCGTTCCGATAGTTCTCGTCCGCCTTGAAAATGCCTACCTTTCCAAGCCGAAGTGGCGCAATAAGTCGATAAAAACCACAATTACCGCAAACGTGCGCGAGATAATAAGCCCCGAAAACGCCGCCGCGATGACCGACGGAGAACTGTACGATAAAATAACGGAAACGCTGTCTTATAACGACTTTAAGGGCGAAATAAAATACAGGTACGGCAAAAAGGCGAAGGGTTTAGAAAACCTTTTGTACCGCTGCGCCGACTGCGGAACGCTGTACTCGACCGCGTCTTTCAAAAACGACTTTTATTGCAAAAACTGCGGCAAGACCTACCATATCGACGAATACTACCGCTTTACGGACGAAAACGTTAAGGATATAAACGAATATTACGAACGGATAAAGGATGAAGAGAGAAAAAATCTTGTCGGATTGAATTTATCGCTGCCCGTCGACGCAAAGATATTCTTTAAGGATAAAAACCGCTACGATAAGGACGAAGGAACGTTCACCCTTACCGAAGATACCGTCCGATACGAAAGCAAAAACGCCGAACGCTCGTTTGAAATACCCGTGCGCTCTCTCGAAGGCATAGCGTACTCGGTAAATTCCGAATTCGAGATGTATAACGGCGGAAGACTGCACTATTTTTATCCCAAGGGCGAAAAACGAGCGTGCACGCGCATCGCTCTCATATACGATTTATTGAAGGAAAGGGAAAATGGAAAGTCAACGAAAGCAAGATAAAACGAACTCAAGGCTCATCGATATAGGCGCGAAGACGTTTATTTCCGTGCTTATAATGCTCTTTATGCTGATGGTCGTCGCGATAGTCCTTACTTACGTTTTGCCAAAAGGACAATTCGGCGTAAACGCGGACGGGACCGAAAACTACGGCGAATACACGCGGATAGACGGAGCGGGCGGAATAAACGTGCTGAAAGGCATTTTCGCGCCGATACTTATGCTCGGAACGAGCGACGGCGTAAACGTCATTATGCTGTCGGTCTTCCTTCTCGTAATAAGCGGAGCCTTTCAGGTGATGAACGACGTATACGGCATAAAGGCGATAGTCGACGTCATAGTCGATAAATTCCGCGAGAAAAAGTTTTTACTGCTCGCGGCGGTGGCTCTCGCTTTTATGGCTTTCGGATCACTTCTCGGACTGTTTGAAGAGATGCTCACTCTCCTGCCGATAATAGTTATACTGACGCTGTCTCTCGGCTACGATTCGTTTACCGGATTCATCATATCCATAGTCGCGTGCGGATTCGGGTTTTCGTCGGCGATAACCAACCCGTTTACGGTCATATTCGCTTCCGATATAATAGGCGTAAACCCGATGACGAACATCTGGTACAGGATAATAATATTCGTCGCGATGTACGCGCTGCTTCTCCTATGCCTTTTCCTGTACGTAAAAAAGATAGGCAAAAATCCCGAAAAATCCATGACGTACGAGCGCGACAAGGTAATGCGCGAGCGGATAGCGGAAGACGTGATAATCGAAAACGCTCGCAAAATACGTATCGCTTACACCGTCTTTTTCTCGGTGATACTCGCAACCATCATAATCTTTTCCGCCGTTTCGGCGATACGCGATTATACGGTCATAGCGCTCGCCGCGATATTTCTGACAGGCGGATTCGCGTGCGGACTCATCGCGTCGAAAGACTTTAAGAAAGTGGCGAAAAGTTACCTTAAAGGCGTGATATCGGCTTTGCCGTCGATAATATTTATACTGCTCGCGTCGTCGGTAAAATATATACTCGTAGAAGGGAAAATCCTTCCGACGATAGCAAACGCCGTAAACGACGCGGTCGCTTCCAAAAACCCGTATCTCATCGCCCTGATACTCTATCTCATCATACTCGCGCTCGAATTTTTCATATCGTCTTCAACGGCGAAAGCGATGATAGTAATGTCTATACTCGGCATAGTGAGCATAGGTTTTTCCAAGGAAACGTCGGTGCTTATATACACTTTCGCGGACGGCTACACAAATCTTCTCTTCCCGACTTCGCCCGTACTCCTTATAGGGCTGTCGATGATAGGCGTGTCATACTTCAAGTGGCTTAAAAAATCCGCGCCGCTGTTTATCGCGACGGCGATACTCGTCGCGGCGTTCGTATGTCTGGCGATATTCATAGGTTATTGATTGCGCCTAATCATATACCCGACTCCGGTACGCGACGTCGTCGATTTTCAATAAATTACACGGGGTTGCCGCATTGAGCGGCAACCCCGTCTTTTATATTTTATGCAACTTTTTGTAACGCGAGATCACGAAGAAAAGCCCGCTTTTATGCTCTCCACCATATAAAGAAGAGGGTTGTTGTCGTAGATAAAGTCGAGTTTTACCACGCTCCCCGAAATAGCCTGTCTTACCGACGCGTCGGTTTCGCCGCCTATCCATTTTACCGCCTGAAAGAATATGAGCGTTATCACGGCGAGCACGCACAAAAACAGGACAATTCCGAGCACTCTGTTTATAAATTTAATAAACGGGTTGTTTATTCCCATTATTCCGCCTATTATCGCGACTATTATCATACGCGCGATCTGCACCGCCGCAAAGAGCGCGACGCCGAGCACGATAAGGTCTATCCTTATCGTTATAAGGACGTTGAAAAACCAGTTCTCCTTGCCGCGGAGAAAGGTTATAAACCTGTCTAAAAGGCTTTGCACCAAAGGGATCGCGAGCACCACGCCGAACAAAAAATAGCACGCGACGACCGACAGTATCTTGCCGAACGTGCCCGACGTGAAAAATTTAAGTCCCTTGCCGAACCCTACCGTAAAGCCGAGCAGGATAAAGACGAGCAACGTCCCTATCGCTATATAGTCGGCGGTTATCACGCATATCCCCCCTTTTTATACTTTGTAAGTATTATTCTATCACAACGCCGCGGCGTTTTCAAGCAAAATCAATTATTTCCATCCGACGGAAAAATAAACGCCGTCCGTAAAAATTTGCGGACGGCGTTCGTTATTATGCCGTTACTCCGTTCTCAAAGCGACGACGGGGTCTTTTTTCGCCGCGCTGCGAGAAGGTATTATGCCCGCGATAAGCGTAAGAGCCACGCTTATCAGCACGAGCACCGCCGCCGCGCCTATCGGAAGTATGGCGTTAAGGTTGCCTATCCCCGTGAGCGCGTGCAATATCGCGTTTATCGGAATACACAAAACGTATGTGACCAAAACGCCCAAAAGTCCGGCCGCGAAGCCTATTATTACCGTTTCGGCGTTGAACATACTCGAAACGTTTCTCTTCGACGCGCCTATCGCGCGGAGTATGCCTATCTCCTTGGTGCGCTCCTGTACGGATATGAGCGTTATTACCCCTATCATTATCGAAGATACGACGAGAGATATCGCGACGAAGGCTATAAGCACGTAAGTTATCGCGTTTATTATTATCGTAACCGACGACATGAGAAGTCCGACGTAGTCGGTATAGGATATCTTGGAATAGTCGTCCACTTCGGCGTTGTAGTCCTTTATCATATTCGTCAGTATATCCTTATTGGCGAAAGTGGACGCGTAAAGATATATCTTTGACGGAGTGTCCTGGTCGAAATAGCCGAGAAGGACGAGATTTTCGGAATACGTGCTCGCCGAAAACTCGGCGGACACCCTGTAATACAGCGCTTTGTGCGCGTCGTCGGCGTCCGTTATGTCGGTATCGGTGTCCAAAAGATCGGAAAGTTGTTCCACGGTGTTGTTGTCGCGAAGGTCCTGCATCGTGTTTCTCGCGTAGTTTACCACCGCTTTCATACTCTCGGTAAGCGCGTAAAACCCTGCGAGAGTGTCTTTGTCCGCCGAAGAGAGTATCTCTCTCACCGCGTCCGCGCCGACGTATGTCATACCCGTCATAAGGTCGAGATCGGAACCCGTCTGATCGCTTAAACTCTTTACTATCTTGTTTATCGTGGGATCGGACAAAAGCGAAGAATCGAACATAACGCCTATTATGCCTTCTATTATATCGCTTTCCGTCATGCTTTGCGCGTTGTACGCCGCCATACCGGCCGCGTTCATCATATCTTCGGTCGGCATTATCGCCTTTGCGGTAACGTATATATCGGCGCGCTTTTTCTTGCCGTCTTCGGTGCTTTTGTCTATCGCCGCGACGTATTCGTCGAAAAGCCGTCCGAGTTCTTCGTTCGTGGCGTCGGCGGCGGGCTTGAACGGAAGCCCCGTGATGACGTCGACGTCTTTATCGGCGAGTTGCTCTTTGACTATGTCGGAGTTTTTGGCTCGCTTTATCACGTATTCGGTAAGTTTTGACGTATATCCCACCGTGCCCGAAAGCATAGTCGAAGTCGCGTCCTTTTTGGGGCGGATGATGCCCACGACGTTAAGGTCTATATGCTTTTCCGGATCGTCGTAGAGTTGACCGAGAAAATACTCGTTTTCGCGCATATCCGAATAAGTCCCGTCGGCGTTTTTGACGTAACAGTCGGGGCTTAAAAGCACGCGGAAACGCATATCCGTTATCTCTTCGTACGTCCACCTGCCTTCGGTCGGGACGTATGCGGACTCGCTGTCTTTGGCGGTATTGATTATCTCCTGCATCTCTTCTTTGGTTTTAAGTCCCAGAGCGTACAGGGTCATATCGTCTATCTCGTTGTTTTCGTCGACGACTATCACTATCTGGTCGTAAGCCGTCGGCCAGTCGCCGCGGACGAGTTCGTACTGCGACTTCAACACGTCGTTTACCGTCTGTCCGTCGTTGCCGCCGAGAAGTTCTTCCCATATTCTGTTACCGCGCGTGTTGCCTATAAAGGACGAGAATATTCCGCCCGACGAACTGCTCATCGCCGACATACTCGTCGAATAACCCGATCCGAACATAACGCTGTAAAGTTCCTTGGTTATCTCGGACGTGTCGGAGCGTATTACTTTGCCTTCGGTGTTTCTGGTGTACACTTCGAGATCGAGATCGTAAGAATATTTTACGCCCATTACTGCTTTTTGCAAATTTTCGTCGGTTTTCAGTTTCTCGTCTATATACGCCTTGAACGATTTGAGATCGTTTTCGGTCGTCTTGACGCTACCGAGAGATTTGGCGAGATTATAAAGGGCGTTCTTTTGATAGACCGCGTCTTTCGGGTGAGCCGTGCCCGATTCGGCTTTCCCCATAAAACTCTCCATAAGCGACGTTATGTCCGTATGCTCGGCTTCTATCGTCAGCGGATAGGAAGAAAGCGTTTCTTCCTGAACTATGTTTATATACGTCGTCGCCCCCTGCGAAACGGCAAGGATAAGCGCGATCCCGATTATTCCTATGCTGCCGGCAAAAGCCGTAAGTATCGTCCTGCCCTTTTTGGTAAACAGGTTTTTGAGCGAAAGCATAAACGCCGTGTGAAATTTCATACTCGGCTTTTTGCCTTTTTTGCTCTTTTCGGCGCCCGCCGCTTCTTCGCTTTGCGGTTCGGCGTATTCGCACTCGCCTTCTATCGGCATACTGTCGCCGCTTATAAGCCCGTCGCGCATACCGATTATTCTCGTCGAATACTTCTCGGCAAGTTCGGGATTATGCGTGACCATAATGACGAGTTTTGTCCTGGAAACTTCTTTGAGTATATCCATTACCTGCAAACTCGTCTTTGTGTCGAGAGCGCCCGTAGGCTCGTCGGCAAGAATTATATCGGGGTTGTTGACGAGAGCGCGCGCTATCGCCACCCTTTGCATTTGTCCGCCCGACATCTCGCTCGGCCGCTTGTTTATCTGCGTTTCGAGCCCCACCGCTTTAAGCGCTTCTATCGCCCTTTCGCGGCGTTCTTTCCTGCCGACTCCCGAAAGGGTGAGCGAAAGTTCGACGTTGCGAAGAACGGTCTGATGGGGGATAAGATTGTAACTCTGGAAAACAAACCCGATAGAGTGATTCCTGTACGCGTCCCAATCCCTGTCCTTGAAATCTTTGGTCGAGCGTCCGTTGATGACGAGATCGCCTTCGGTATACTTGTCGAGTCCGCCGATTATGTTGAGCATAGTCGTCTTTCCGCAACCCGACGGACCGAGAACGGACACAAACTCGCTCTCGCGGAATTTCAGGTCTATGCCTTTGAGCGCGTGCACCGCGCCGTCGCCCGCCGGATAGTCCTTTTTTATGCCTTTGAGTTCGAGCGTTACCTTTTCCTTTGCCGCTTCCGTCCGCGCGTCGGACGGCTTTTCGGCGGTTTCGATGATGTTTTCGGTGTTCATATTTATCTATCCTGTAATTTAGTCTTTATTATTTTACTATATAACTTTGTTAAAGTAAAACGTTTTTCGACATAAAAAAGCCGTTTTCATCAAAGATTTGTCGCGTTTTCAACGTATTGTCAAAAAAAGCGGCTTTCTTCATAGTATATGTGGGAGAAACAATTATGTGCAAAGAGCGTTCCTTGGCGGTGGTCGGAGCGACGGGACTTGTCGGGAGAACAATACTCAAAATTTTGGAAGAAAGAGATTTTCCCGTAAAAAATATCCGACTTTTCGCGTCGGATAAAAGTGCGGGAAAAGAACTGCTTTTCCGCAAAAAAACGGTAACGGTAGAGAAACTTTGCGACGGGTGCTTTGAAAATTGCGATATAGCGATATTCTCGGCAGGCGCAAGCGTCAGCGCGGCTTGGGCGGAAAAAGCCGAAAAAGCGGGAGCGTACGTAATAGACAATTCTTCGGCGTGGCGGCGGCGCGACGACTGCGCGCTCGTCGTTCCCGAAATAAACGCGGCGGCGATCCGCGGCAAAAGGCGGATAATAGCGAACCCCAATTGCGGCACCGTGCAAGTCGTCCTTCCCATTTTTGCGATAGAACGGGAATACGGGCTGAAAAGGGCGTCTTTTGTAACCTTTCAGGCGGTATCGGGGAGCGGAAAAAGGGGATTAGACGATCTTTTAGCGACGAGAAACGGGGAAAAACCGTCCTTTTATCCCGTCGACATATCCAAGACCTGTCTGCCGAAGATAGGCGGATTTTCTACCGACGGGTACACCGAAGAAGAACTAAAAATGATATACGAAACGCGCAAGATACTGTCGCTTCCGTCACTTCCCGTGTCGGCGACCTGCGTGAGAGTGCCGGTAAAAAACTGCCACGCCGTCGCCGCGTCCGTCGTTCCCGAAAAACCGTTTACCCTTTCGGGAATAAGAAACGCGCTGAAAAGACAGTCGGGGATAAAACTTCTCGACGACGTCGGCAGAGACGTCTTTCCCACTTCCGCCGCAGCCGACGGAAAAGACGAAGTGTTTGTGGGAAGAATACGCCGCGATCTCGCCTGCGACAACGGACTGCTTTTTTACTGCGTCGCGGATAATTTAAGGAAAGGCGCGGCTCTCAACGCCGTGCAGATCGCGGAAACGCTTATTTGGTAGCGGATCCGCCCGTTCCGGCGCGAACGGGTCGAGCCTGTTTACGCTCGGCTATAGCCATCAGTTTTTTCTCGTGATCGAGAGCAAAGCGTATGCTGTTGTCCTTGACTAAAACGACGGAGTTTTCGGGCGCGAATACCGCCACTCCGAGTTTTGGCTTGAATAGCCAATACGCCGCGTAACCGTTGAATTTACGCATAAATCTCACCTTGGTAAAACCGTTGAGCGCCGCAAAATTTTTTATTTCTCTTTTAGTCATATCGTCACTTTCTCCTTCGTCGTCTTATTACGAACGTATTATAATATATAAAGTGTGACGAAAACGGTCATAATATATAAGGCGAACAAAAATTTTTCGCCTTTATTATGGTTTGACAACTCTCGCCGTTAAATGTTATACTAAACGCGTATGAAAGATTTTACCAAAGAAAAATACAAACTTATAATGTCGGACTTCGACGGAACTCTCCTTAAAAGCGACAGGACGATAGACGAAGAAACGCTCACGGCGATAAGGGATTTTACGGACAGGGGCGGAATATTCGCGATCTCTTCCGGAAGGGCGATGAACACCATTTTGCCGATAGCGAAAAAACTCGGACTGAAAGGTTTGCTGTCCTGCTTCAACGGCTCGGTGATAGTGGACGTCGGGTCGTCGGAGATACTTCTCGAAAAGAGATTTTCATTTGTCGACGGACTCAATATCTGCTCTACCTTAGAGAGTTTAAGCGATTACGTTCAGGCGTACGAAGTCGGAGAAGTATACGCAAACACTCGTGATAAAAGGCTCGAATACTACGAAAAAGTTTGCGGCATAAAGGCGATAGTGCCCGATATACCGATGTCGCGGTATCTCGAAGAAAACCGCATATCGGCAGTGAAATTCCTGACGATATGCGAAGCGGACAAGCGCGACGAACTCATACGCAAACTGCAAGGTCTTCTCGGCGACAAGTGCTTTATCACGTCGGGCGGACAGTATCTCGTGGAAATATGCGTCAAGGGATATACGAAGGGCACGGCGCTCGGTTTTATCGCGGACTATTACGGGATAAAAAGGGAAAACGCCATCGCCGTAGGCGACAGCCTTAACGACCTTGAAATGCTGAAAGCCGCGGGGCTCGGAATAGCGGTGAAAAACGCCGAACCCGCGCTTAAAAAAGAAACCTTCGTTTACGGCTTCACCAACGACGAAAACGCCGTCGGCAGAATAATAAAGGAATACGGAATATAGCTCAAATCGCGCCTATCGGTAAACCCAATGAAAAAATATAAGATTTACTTTGGTAACTAACGGTTATAACTTAGCGCCGCTTTTATCGGCGGTCGTACTCGCCCGCATTAAACGCCGTTTTTACGACGTTTGCGATAGTCAGGCAAGCGCGGCACGCAAAAAACGCGGAACGACAATAAAAACCCGTCTATAAGTCGATAAAACGGGTTATTTCTATTTTTAATAAGGTAATTTTGCGGACTGTCCGAATAGCGACAATCCGCGTTTTTTCAGAGTTTTTTTGTTTGTCGCCTTCAAGGCGACCCGAAAGTTTTTTTATTCTGTATAATAGCCGAGTGTGAATAAGTTGAACTCGATTCTCGGCGGCAGGCGGCGGTATATAC
>CAMNIW010000010.1 GCA_946540675.1 uncultured Clostridia bacterium
CGCTCGGCGAACTCGTCGATTTTGAAAAAGAACTCAAAAGACTCACCGCCGAACTCGAAAAGGTGGAAAACGAGATAAAGCGAGCGGAAAGCAAACTTGCCAATCAAGGTTTCGTTTCAAAAGCGCCCAAGGCTCTTATTGACGGCGAAAAAGAAAAACTTGTCAAATTCGCGGAGATAAAACAAAAGATACTTAACGGAATAAGCGAATTAAAGAACTGATGATGAAGCGGGGGAGAGATTTTGTCTTTTCCCCGATTCAAGTTATTAAAAGAATAAAACAGTGAGGAAATAAAATTGAAAAACAAAAACACGCTTAAAGTGCGTTTTCTCGGCGGCGTCGGTGAAATCGGTAAAAATATGACCGCGCTCGAATACGGGAAAGATATAATCATAATAGACGCGGGGCTCACTTTCCCGAGCGTAGATATGCCCGGAATAGATATAGTTATTCCCGACGCGTCGTACGTAATACAGAATAAAGACAGGGTAAAGGGAATATTCCTTACCCACGGACACGAAGACCATATAGGGGGACTGCCGTATCTTCTCAAAGATATAAACGTACCCGTATACGGAACCAAACTTACGCTTATGCTTTGCGAGCATAAACTCATAGAACAAAAGATTTCAGACTATACGCTTAATTGCGTCAGTCCTTCGGCCGTCGTCAAAGCGGTGTGTTTCAGCGTAGAATTCATACACGTAAACCACTCTATACCGGGGAGTTGCGCTCTCTCTATAACCACTCCCGTCGGAATAGTTTTCCATTCGGGCGACTTCAAAATAGATTTGACCCCGATAAACGGTAAGATGATAGATATGCCGAGAATATCCGAGATCGGCAAAAAAGGCGTATTGCTTCTCCTTTGCGAGTCGACCAACGTCGAGCAGGAAGGGTATACGATGAGCGAACACGTAGTCGGCGAAACTCTCGATAGGCTCTTTGTCGACAACGTAAAGAGAAGAATAATAGTTGCGACTTTCGCAACCAACGTCCACAGGCTTCAACAAATAATAGATTTGTCCGAAAAACATAAGAGAAAAGTCGCGTTTTCCGGCAGGAGCATGATAAACGTCGTCGAAGCCGCGACAAAAGTCGGAGAGATAAATATTCCGGAAAATCTCGTCGTCGATATATCGAAGATAAAGAATTACGCGGATAAAGATCTCGTCATCATATCGACGGGCAGTCAGGGTGAACCCATGAGCGCCCTTACGCGTATGGCGGCGGGTGAAAACGACCAGGTAAAAGTCGGAAATAACGATACGATAATAATATCCGCTTCGCCTATTCCCGGCAACGAGAGAAACATTTATCAGGTAATAAACAACCTGTACAGGAAGGGTGCGGAAGTAGTGTATAAATCGATCACGAAAATACACGTATCCGGTCACGCCTGTCAGGAAGAACTCAAAATTTTACACACTCTCTTGAAGCCGAAATTCTTTATCCCCGTGCACGGCGAATACAGACACTTGAAAAAACATATTAAACTCGCGAAGGAAATAGGTATGCGCGATTCCAATATGCTTATCGCGGAGATAGGCGACACCGTCGAACTTACCGACAGGACGATGAAACGCGGAGAGAGATTCCAGTCGGGAGCCAGATATATCGACGGACTTTCGATCGACGATACTCAAACTGTTGTACGCGACAGAAAGCGCCTTGCGGAAGACGGTCTGATAGTTGCGGTTTGTTGCGTATCCGAAGACAGCGGCGAGATAATGCAGGAACCGGACATCATAAACAAAGGCTCGATCCTGTCCGAAGAGCAGGTCGCGGAAGCCAAAAAAGTGGTGTATAAAACCGTAAACGGATTCAACGTGAAAGCCGTTGCGGATATGGGAGATATAAGAAACGAAATCAGGAAAAATCTCAGGAACTATATTTTCAAAAAAACAAAGAAAAATCCTATGATTATTCCTATAATTACGGAAGTGTAAATGAACGGACTCATTAAAGAACTCATCGATAAAAACGTCCCCTTTACCGTAGACGGAAGAGTTATGGAACTCAGAAAAAAGTATACGGAAAGGGGTGTTCCCACGCTTCTTGCGGAGAGTCTTAACGAACTATTGCTTTTTATCAACCTGAAACAACCGAAAAAGATTCTTGAATTCGGTACGTCCGTAGGCTGTTCCGGTATCGCAATGCTGACGGCGGCTAAGGATGCGGAACTGTACACGATAGAGAAATACGACGTTTCGTATGCCGAAGCAAAGGAAAATTTTGAGGCGTTCGGATATATCGGCAGGGTAAAACAGTTTTTCGGCGAAGCGACTGAAGTCGTCGATAAGGTAGGCGACGGATTCGACTTTGTGTTTCTCGATTGCAACAAGTCGAAGTATAAGATTTTGTTGCCGAAAATCAAGGCGATAATGAACAGCGGAGCGATCCTTTTTGCCGACAACGTGCTTTTCAGGGGATACGTAACGGGAGAAGTAAAAGCGCCGCACAGGCACAACACGATAAAGAATAATATGCGTGAATTTTTGCGGCTTATATGCGAAGACGGCGACTTTATAACCACCGTTTCCGATATCGGCGACGGTATCAGCGTATCGTATAAAAAATAAGGGAGAGAAAAATGCTCAAACCCGAACTTCTTGCGCCTGCGGGCAATTTTACAAAACTTAAAACGGCGGTTTACTTCGGCGCGGACGCCGTATATCTCGGCGGCAAGAATTTTTCGCTTCGTGCTTTGTCCGATAATTTTACGGAAGAAGAGATGGAGGAAGCCGTCGCTTTCGCGCACGAAAAAAACGTAAAAATTTACGTTACGGTCAATATTTTTGCAAAGAATTACGATTTTGCCGAAACCGAGAAATACTTTCGTTTTTTAGAGCGGATAAAGGTCGACGCCGTCCTTATTACCGACGTCGGACTTATTGCGCAGTGTCGGAGCGTTGCGCCGAATCTGAAGATACATTTATCCACGCAGGCAAACACGCTCAATAAATACGCCGTGAAGTTTTGGCGGGATCTCGGGATAGAACGCGTCGTTTTGGCAAGAGAACTTTCTCTTGCCGAGATAAAGGAAATCAAGGAGTTTTGTCCGGACGTCCAAATTGAAGCGTTTGCGCACGGGGCCATGTGTATATCGTACAGCGGCAGGTGCCTTCTTTCCAACTATTTCAACGGCAGGGACGCAAACAAAGGCGAGTGCGTTCAGGCTTGCAGGTGGAGTTACGAACTCCGCGAAAAGTCCAAGGACGGAGATTTTTTTCCGATAGAAGAAGACGGTCGCGGATCGTATATACTGAACAGCAAAGACCTGAATATGATAGGGTATATAGGTCAACTGATCAAGGCAGGGGTGTCTTCGTTCAAAATCGAAGGACGGATGAAGAGCGAATACTATCTTGCCACGGTTGTGAACGCGTACCGCCGGGCAATAGACGATTATTGCGCAAACGGCGGGAGTTACGACAAAGAGTTTTATCTTAAAGAACTGAAAAAGACCAATCACCGCGCGTTCACGACGGCTTATATGCTCGGCGATAACGACGATACGTTGAATTACGGGAATTCGCAATCGGCGGGAGAAAAACAGTTTGCGGCGGTCGTGCTCGACGAAGGCGACGGCAAAAATTATTTTACCGTCGAGATGAGAAGCCGTTTTCAAAAGGGCGACGAACTCGAAATACTTTCTCCGTCCGATCTTTTCAATAAAAAAATCGTCGTTGAAAAAATGACCGACGAAGAAGGCGAGCCGATAGAAGACGCAAAAATCGTTCAGCAAAGGATACGTATTTATTCCGACGTCATATTGAGTCGGGGAGATATACTCCGCAAATAAATCGTATGGTTATAAAACGTCAAAAAGCGACATACATTTTACCGAAAGGTTTAATGTATGTTTTTTGATTTTTTGCAATACGTATTCGCCAAGATCGTCTTCTTTTGTTCGTCGATAGGAAGCGACAGTTTCCCTAAGCCGTTGTCTCCCGAAGACGAAGCGAAATATTTGAGATTATACAGGGAAAAAGGCGACGAACGCGCTAAAAATATACTCATAAAGCACAATCTCAGGCTTGTGGCGCATATTGCGAAGAAGTATCACGGAGCCGAAGACCCCGACGACCTTATATCCGTTGGTTCGCTCGGACTGATAAAGGCGATAAATACATACGAACCGGGTAAAGGCACGCAACTCGCAACGTATACCGCAAGGTGCATAGAAAACGAGATGCTTATGCTTTTAAGGTCAAACAAAAAATACAAAAACAACGTTTCGTTATACGATGCGGTGGGAGTGGATAAGGACGGAAACGAACTCACCGTAATCGATCTTCTCGGCGAAAAAGAAGACTGTGTTCTGGATAAGGTGGAGAGCGGTCTTATAAGAGATAAATTTATCGAACTTATGAAAAAATGTCTTTCCGAGCGCGAATATAAAATAATGTGTTTGCGGTACGGAATAAAGTGCGTAAGACCGCTTACGCAAAAAGAAGTTTCGGTTTTACTGAAAATATCGAGATCGTACGTATCCCGCATTGAAAAGAAAGCGACCGAAAAGATAAGAGAAGAAGCCAAACGCAGCGAATTTTTCAATTCCTGAAATAAAAAATACGGTCAATTTGCGGCAAAGCCTTGCAAAAATCATCCGATTATTATATCATATAATTACACGGAAAAAGGAGTGTGAATTATATGAGTAAATATTATCTTTCCATAGATATAGGGGCGTCGAGCGGCAGGCATATACTGTCGAGTATAGAAAACGGAAAACTTGTTCTCGAAGAAGTATACCGTTTCGATAACGGAATGGAAGAAAAAGACGGTCATCTTACCTGGAATTACAAAAAACTGTTCTCGGCGATCGTCGCGGGGATGAAGGAGTGCAAAAAACTCGGCAAGATCCCCGTCAGCGTGGGTATAGACACCTGGGGCGTGGATTACGCTCTTATCGATAAAGACGGCGAAGTGATAGGCGACGTATACGCGTATCGCGACGGCAGGACGGAAGAACCGATAAAAAAGGTTCACTCTATTATTCCGTTTGAAACGTTGTACGAAAGGACCGGCTCGCAGTTCCAGATATACAATACCGTATATCAACTGTATGCCGACAAACTTACAGGAAAATTGAGCGGAGCCGAGAGATTTCTTATGATGCCCGACTTTTTCAACTATCTTCTTACGGGCGTAATGAAAAACGAGTTTACCAATGCGTCGACCACCGGACTTATGAGCGCAAAGACAAGGGACTGGGATATGGAAACGGTCAAAGATCTCGGTTTGCCTGAAAAACTCTTTGTCGGACTTTCCGACCCGGCGACTTTTGTCGGAAGACTCAAACCCGAGATCGCGGAAGAGATAGGGTATGATTTGAACGTTGTTCTTCCCGCCACGCACGACACCGCGAGCGCGGTAATTGCCGTGCCCGAAACGGGAACTCCGCTTTACATATCCAGCGGAACGTGGTCGCTTCTCGGCATAGAGAGCCCCGTTGCTATATCCACACCCGAAGCGCTTAAAGAAAATTTCACCAACGAAGGCGGTTACAATAAATCGACGAGATTCCTTAAAAATATTATGGGTCTTTGGATGATACAATGCGTCAGGCGCGAGCACGAAAAGAAATACAGTTGGGGAGATTACGTCACGCTTGCCAAAGCGGTAAAGGATTTCGACAGCACGGTCGACGTCAACGATCCCGCGTTTCTCGCTCCTAAGAGTATGATAGAAGCAATCGGGGATTATTGTCGTAAAACGGGGCAGAAAGCGCCTGAAACTCCCGGAGAGATCGCCCTTTGCGTATACGACAGTCTTGCCAAGTGTTACGCAAAAGCGATAACCACGGTAGAGAACGTTACCGGATATAAATTCGTCACCATACACATTGTAGGCGGCGGATGTCAGAATGCCTATCTCAACGAACTCACCGCAAAGAGAACCGGCAGAACCGTAGTCGCCGGACCCGTCGAAGCGACGGCGATAGGAAACGCGGTCGCCCAACTTTTGTACGACGGCGCGGTAAAGAGCATAAACGAAGGCAAACTTCTCGTCAAAAACTCTTTCGACGTGGAAACGATCGGCTGAATCGATATATATTGACTCCCGTAAATTTACGGGAGTTTTTCTTTTCATATAACAGCCTTTTTTCTAATATATTTGAATAGAGGTGAAAAATTTGAAAAGAATAAGTAATAAAGCGCTTACGTTTGTAACTTCGTTAATAATGCTTGTTCTCGCGGTCGGAATAACCGCGGTTTGTTTTTCCGACCGCGGCGACGTCGCGGTCATATCGAGCGGCGAAACGTACAGTCCCGTTTACAGCGGAAACAGGGCGGGAAAGAACGTCGCTTTGATGTTCAACGTTTACGAAGGAGCGGAAACGATAGACGGTATAATAGAAACGCTTAAAAAGCACTCAATGAAAGCGACGTTTTTCATCGGCGGATGCTGGGCGGAAAATAACGAAGAAACTCTCGTGAAGATACTCGAAAGCGGCAACGAACTCGGTTCTCACGGATATTTCCATAAAGACCATTCCAAACTCGACGAAAAAGGTAACCGCGACGAGATGCTTGCCACCGAAAAACTTATTCAAAGGGTGACGGGAGAAAAGGTGTCATTGTTTGCGCCTCCGTCGGGAGCGTATTCGGTAACCACGCTTAAAGTAGCCGAAAATCTCGGATATAAAACTATAATGTGGACAAAAGACACCGTCGATTGGCGTGACAAAAACGCTAAAACAGTGTATAATAGAGCCACGAAAAACATCGTCGGCGGCGATTTTGTGCTGATGCACCCTAAAGAACATACGCTTGCCGCGTTGGACGATATTCTCACTTATTATGAAAAACTCGGTTTGAAGGCTTCCACCGTCACCGAGTGTATGGAGTAAAATGACGCATTTCAAAAGATACGAAAACGGATTAAAATTAGTCGTTACCGAAATGGCTGAGATGCTTTCGGTAAGCGCGGGCATAATAGTCGGCACGGGAAGTTGCAATGAAGACGAAAAGAACAACGGCATATCCCATTTTATAGAACACGTGACCTTTAAGGGAACGGATAAGATGAACGCTTTCGAGTTGTCTTCGTCTTTCGACGAGATAGGAAGTCAGGTAAACGCATTTACGTCTAAGGAGATGACTTGTTATTACGTTAAGAGTACGGTAGCGGCTCTTAAAAGGTCGTTTGAACTCTTGTCTGATATGTTTCTCAATTCGACGTATAAAGCGGAAGAACTCGAAAAAGAAAAAGGCGTGGTAAAGGAAGAGATCAATATGTCCGCCGACACTCCGGAAGAAGTATGTCTCGATAACCTTTCGGAAGCCTATTTCGGGAAAAAGGGACTCGGCAGGACGATTTTGGGACCTGCGAAAAACGTTTCGGCGTTCGGCAAATCGGATATAGAAGAATATAGGAAAAAATACTACAATTCCGACAACGTAGTTCTCTCTTTTGCCGGTAAGATAACCATGGCGGAAGCCGAAGCTTTGGTCGACGAATACTTCGCACCTTTCGTAAGCGACGGAAAATCGGTCGTAAAGTCGGACGAAAGCGGTATAAACGTCGGCAAAATCATAAAGAAAGACAAAGACATAGAGCAAACGCACATAGGACTTGCGTTCGAAGGCGTAAAATTCGACGGGGAGTATTCCGACGAGTCGGCTCTTCTTAACGTGGTTACGGGATCGGGGATGAGCAGCAGGCTCTTTCAGAAGGTCAGGGAAGAATTAGGTCTTTGCTATACCGTATATTCGTTCAATTCCGGATATAAAAATCAAGGAACTCTCGCCGTGTACGCGGGGGTAAACCCCGACAATGCGGATAAGGCGACAGACGCGATATTCGAAGTCTTGCGAGATATAAAAAATGGCGGCATAACCGACAAGGAATTCGAGCGCGGCAAAGCGCAAATTCTCAGTTCTTTTTCTTTCGCTCAGGAAAGCACTTCGTCGCAAATGATGCTTTACGGGAAATACCTTTTATTCACGGGCAAAGTGCTCGACCTTCGTGAAAAGATAAAAAAAATAGAAACTCTCGACGAAACTGCGGTAAACAAATATCTGCGCACGGTCGATTTCGGCAAATTCAGCGCGTCGGTATACGGCAAAAACGCGAAAAAGGTAAATATATAACGAATTGTTCCCGACAACTTTTAACCGTTATAAAGCGATATTATCGTATAGGGGGTACGTATGAAAAATTTTGTATTTGAAAATAAAACAAAGATTTATTTCGGGAAAGGACAAATAGAAAATCTCGGAAAAGAAACCGCGAGATTCGGCAAGAAAGTATTGCTCGTCTACGGCGGCGGATCTATAAAGAAAATCGGACTTTACGATGAAGTTATCGGCAGACTGAACGACTTCGGACTTACCGTGTACGAACTTGCCGGGGTAGAGCCTAATCCGAGACACACCACCGTAAATAAGGGCGCGGCTATATGTAAAAAGGAAAGGATAGACGTTTTGCTTGCCGTCGGCGGCGGCTCCGTTATCGACGCGACTAAGGCTATTGCCGCCGCGGCAAAGTATGAAGGAACCGACTGTTGGGATCTCGTTTCCGGCAAAGCGTCGGTAAAGGAGACTTTGCCTATAATTACGGTTCTTACCTTGTCGGCGACGGGTTCCGAAATGGATGGCGGTTGCGTCATAAGCAATATGGATACCAACGAAAAACTCGGTTATTTTGCGCCGGATAATAATCCCGACGTGTCTTTTCTCGATCCGACGTATACATATTCGGTAAGCGCTTATCAAACGGCTTCGGGCAGCGCGGATATAATGTCGCACGTTTTCGACGTCGCGTATTTCACGACTTCGGATCAAATGGATATGCTTTTGAGAGTGCAGGAAGAAGTGCTTAAAACCGTCGTCAGATTTGCTCCGATAGCGATAAAAAATCCCGAGAACTACGAAGCGAGAGCAAATCTTATGTGGGCTTCGTCCTGGGCGCTTAACGGCTTTATATACGACGGGCTTCGTCAAAGCGCGGCGTGCCACGCGATGGAGCACGAACTTTCCGCTTTTTACGATATAACTCACGGACACGGACTTGCTATATTGACTCCGAGATGGCTCAGATACGTCCTTGACGAAAAGACCGCGCCGCGAATAAAGAGATTCGGCGTAAACGTATTCGGAATAGATCGGACTTTAAGCGATTCAGACGGCGCCGACGCCTCGATAACGGCGCTTGAAAATTTCTATTTCGTCACGCTCGGATTAAAGAGCAGGCTTTCGGATCTCGGTATCGACGATAAGAATTTTAAGATCATGGCTGAAAAAGCGTGCAAGGTAAGGGGCGGAAGTCTTCAGGGATTTGCAACTCTTTATCCTTCCGACGTTGAAAAGATATACAGGCTTTGTCTATAAAAAACAAAAGATAAAAGAAGCCCGCTGTTTTCGCAAAAGCGAAAACAGCGGGCTGAATTTTTTATTTCAATAATTCTTAACGGAACGGTGTTTTTTACCGTACCTTTTTGGTTTGTCGGACGTTATCAATACATTCCGCCCATTCCCTGTCCGCCTTGCGGCATCGGTTGAACGGGTTCGGGAATATCGGTTACGATACTCTCGGTAGTAAGAAGGGTAGACGCTATGGACGCGGCGTTTTGAAGCGCGGAACGGGTGACCTTGGTCGGGTCGATTATTCCGTTGGCGACCATATCGACGTATTCGTTTTTGTATGCGTCGAAGCCGTAGTTTGCCTTTTTACTTCTCAAAATATTGTTGAGAATTACCGAACCGTCGAGTCCGGCGTTTGCCGCTATTTGTCTTATGGGTTCTTCGATCGCTCTCAAAATGATCTCGGCGCCGGTCTTTTCGTCTCCCGAAAGTTTTGCGATAAGCGCTTTTATTTGCGGGATAGCGACTAAAAGGGCAGTTCCGCCTCCGGGGACAATACCTTCTTCAACGGCGGCTCTCGTAGCGGCGAGTGCGTCTTCTATTCTGAGTTTCTTTTCCTTCATTTCGACTTCGGTCGCCGCGCCTACGTTTATTACCGCGACGCCGCCGGCGAGTTTTGCAAGTCTTTCCTGAAGTTTTTCCCTGTCGTAATCCGAAGTCGTTTCGGCGATTTGGGCCTTTATCGACTGAATTCTCGATTTGATCGCTTCGGGATCTCCGCCGCCGTCCACTATGACGGTGTTATCCTTGTCGACTTTGACCTGTCCTGCCTTGCCGAGCATATCGGGAGTGAAGTCCTTGAATTCGATTCCGAGTTCGGAAGAAACGACCTGTCCGCCGGTAAGTATCGCTATATCTTCGAGCATAGCTTTTCTTCTGTCTCCGAATCCGGGGGCTTTGACCGCGACGCAGTTGAATACGCCTTTGAGTTTGTTCACGACGAGAGCGGCAAGCGCGTCGCCTTCGACTTCTTCGGCGATTATAAGAAGTTTTTGCCCCTGTTGAGCGATGGGCTCGATGACGGGGAGTATTTCCTGTATGGAAGAAATTTTCTTATCGGTTATAAGTATTACAGGGTTGTCGTAAACGGCGACCATCTTGTCGGTGTCGGTCACCATATAGGCGGAAGCATAACCCCTGTCGAAAGACATTCCGTCAACCGTGGTGAGTTCGGTCTTCATCGTCTTGCTTTCCTGAATGGTTATAACGCCGTCTTTGCCGACTTTATCCATTGCGTCGGATATAAGGGCGCCTATCGTCTCGTCCCCCGCGGAAATCGAAGCGACCTGCGCTATTGCGGTTTTGGATTCTACGGGTTTGCTTATGTTTTTAAGTTCTTCTACGGTAACGTCCACGGCTTTTTGTATTCCTTTTTTAAGGACTATCGGATTTGCTCCCGCCGCGAGATTTTTAAGACCTTCTTTAATCATTGCCTGTGCGAGTACGACGGCGGTAGTGGTGCCGTCGCCCGCCACGTCGTTGGTTTTAGTCGAAACTTCTTTTACGAGTTGCGCGCCCATATTCTCAAACGGATCTTTGAGTTCGATTTCTTTCGCAATGGTAACGCCGTCGTTGGTTATAAGCGGTGCGCCGTATTTCTTGTCGAGAACGACGTTTCTTCCTTTGGGTCCGAGAGTTATTTTAACTGTATCGGCAAGCGTATTTACGCCCGCTTCCAGGGCTTTTCTTGCATCTTCTCCGTATTTGATTTGTTTAGCCATAATAAACACTCCTTATATATTATTCTATAACGGCGATAATGTCCGATTGACGTATAAGCGTAACTTCTTCGCCGTCTACTTTGATTTTAGTTCCCATATCCGCGGGGAAAAGAACGGTATCGCCGACTTTTACCTGCATAACGATATCTTTTCCGTACATCATTCCGCCCATACCGACCGCAGTTACTTTTGCGGTCACGTATTTATCCGCGGCGGCGGACGGTAAAAACAATCCGCCCGCGGTTTTATCCTGTTTTTCCTTTACATCGACTATTACGTTGTCGAATAACGGTTTAATATTCATATTTTGCCTCCATGAGTTTTTGTTAGCACTCTCACTTGTCGACTGCTAATTTATATTATAGCCGACAATAAAAATTTGTCAATAGTTTTATGGTGGTTTAACGTAAAATTTTTTGTTTTTCTTCAAAAAAAGACTTATGTTTGAAAATTGAGCAAATTTATTGCCAAATCCGACATTATATGGTAAAATAACTTGGTGAAGAGACCGCTTTTACGGCGGACGTGATGTGAGGTATAATATATGGATAAATGGGATAAGCGGTTTGTCGATATGTCCGAACTCGTCGCTTCTTGGTCGAGTTGTTTTCAGGAAAACAGGCAGGTCGGTGCGGTTATCGTCAAAGACAAGAGAATAATGACGACAGGCTATAACGGCGCTCCGAGCGGGATAGAGAGTTGTAAGTCGAAGCAGAGATGTATACGCAGAGAATACAATATCCCCAGCGGAACAAAACTTGAAATGTGTTATGCAGTCCACGCCGAGCAAAACGCGATTGCGCAGGCGGCGAAACTCGGTATATCCGTAGAAGGCGCGACGCTGTATTGTACGCATCAACCGTGCGTGATATGCGCTAAAATAATAATAAATTCGGGTATAAAACGCATAGTATATAAAAACGGTTATCCGGACGAGTTTTCGCGTCAACTTATGAAAGAAGCGAACGTAGAACTCGTAAAATATGAAGATAAGGAGACGGAATAATGGCGGTAGATAACGGAAACGTAATGACGGTCGTCGATGAAGACGGCAACGAAAAGGAACTCGAAATACTTTTTACTTATCACTCTGACGAATATAATAAAGATTACGTCGTGTTTTTCAGTGACGATGAAGAAGACGAAGTTTCGGCGGCTATATACGTAGAGCACGACGACGAAAGCGGCGAACTTCTCGAAATAGAAGACGACGCCGAGTGGGAAATGATAGAGAAAGTTCTCGATGATTACGAATATGACGGAGATGACGACGATGAATAATAATCCGATAGTCACTTTTGAAATGGAAGACGGTTCCGCCTTTTCGGTCGAACTCTATCCCGAAGTTGCGCCGAATACGGTAAACAACTTTATTTCGCTCGTAAAAAGGGGATATTATAACGGACTGAAGTTTCATAGGGTAATAGAAGGTTTTATGATACAGGGCGGCGACCCGAAAGGAAACGGAACGGGCGGTCCCGGTTATACTATACGCGGTGAATTTACGAAAAACGGATTCAGAAACGACCTTAAACACAAAAGGGGAGTTATCTCGATGGCAAGGTCTATGATGCCGAACAGCGCGGGTTCGCAATTCTTTATCATGCACGCCGACGCGCCGCATCTCGACGGCAGTTACGCGGCTTTCGGTATGGTTGTCGACGGAATGGACGTGATAGATAAAATCGCTTCGGTCAACGTCGATTATAACGATATGCCGCTTAAAGATCAAATTATGAAATCGGTTACGGTCGATACTTGCGGAGAAGAGTACGAAGAGCCGGAAAAGTATTGAGCGGTCCGGCTTGTCGGAAATTTTGTTTATGGCGCGGCATATTATACCATAACGGAGTTTTGGGTATATGCGGTTTGCCGATTTTCACAGTGATATTTTGACCGATAAAAATTTCAGCGGTCTTCCCGATAACTATGGCGGAGATCTTACCGTCGTAACGGCGATATTCAGGGGAGACGCCCGACTTTCAGACGTCGTTTCGCTTGCGGATAAGTCTGATATCGTCGCGTTTGAAGACGTCGGATATGAAGATTTTTCGTTGGACGCGATCTCGTCGACAAATCCGGCGTACGTAGGTATTACATGGAACGGTGAAAACCGTTTCGGATACGGCTGTAATTACACGTTCGGTCTTAAAGAAGAAGGGAAGAGTCTTATAAAATCGCTCAACGCTTGCGGGATCCCTGTGGATACCGCTCATATATCCAAGGGCGGCTTTTACGATATTATCGATCTCGCCGACAGCGTTGTCGATTCACACACGTGCTTTAGCGGCGCGTTCAGTCACAAACGGAATATCGACGATGAACAGATCGGGCTGATAATCGAGCGGGAAGGAATAATCGGCGTGACGATGTGCGGATATTTTATGACGGACGGAAAAGTTTGCAAAATATCCGATTTTATGAGTCAAATTGATTATTTTTCTCAAAAGTTCGGCGTAGATAATCTGGCTGTCGGAACCGATTTTTTCGGAACGGATTTTTTGCCCTGTACAAACGGCGATTACGCGTTTTTCGACGAAGCGGCATATTCGCTTTACGGTATGGGATATACCGATTCGGACGTTGATAAGATTTTTTATAAAAACCTTAGCGGTTTTTTGGAGAAGAGATATGGAAGAACAAATCAACTATAATAATCCTTTGACTACGCGCTATGCGAGCAAAGAGATGATCGCTAACTTTTCCGACGATAAAAGGTTTAAGTTGTGGAGAAAACTTTGGATCGCGCTTGCCGAAAGCGAAAAAGAACTCGGACTCAATATTACCGACGGGCAGATATCGGAACTCAAAAAGTTTGCCGAAAAACTTAACCCTGACGTTGCCGCCGAGTACGAAAAAAAATTGCGCCACGACGTTATGGCACAGGTCTATGCGTACGGAGAGCAGTGTCCTGGTGCCAAAGGAATAATCCATCTCGGCGCGACGAGTTGTTTCGTTACTTGTAACTCAGAAGTAATAATTCTCGATAACGCTCTCGATATAATAAAGAGAAAACTTGTAAACGTCATAGAAAAAATTAAAAATTTTGCGTTAAAATATAAAAATTTACCAACTCTCGGTTTTACGCATCTTCAACCCGCGCAACTTACCACTGTCGGAAAACGGGCGTCGCTATGGCTTTGGGATCTCGTGATGGATTACGAGTCTCTGTGCGATATTAAACGTCGGGTTCGGCTTCGCGGAGTTAAGGGGACGACGGGAACTCAGGCGAGTTTTATGGATCTCTTTGACGGCGACGAGAGTAAAGTAAAGGAACTTGAACGGCGTGTCGTCGCTAAAATGGGTTACGATAAAGTTTATCCGGTGACCGGACAAACTTATCCGAGAAAATTCGACTACGATCTTTTATCCGTATTGTCGCAAATAGCCCAAAGCGCATATAAATTCTCAAACGATATCCGCATTTTGCAAAATATGAAGGAAATAGAAGAACCGTTTGAAAAATCTCAAATCGGATCTTCGGCAATGGCGTATAAACGCAATCCTATGCGTTGTGAAAGGATGGGGTCGCTCGCAAGGTATATGCTCACGCTTCCGCTCAACTCCGCTATAACCGCTTCGACTCAATGGTTTGAGAGAACTTTGGACGATTCGGCAAACAGACGGCTTGTAAACGCGCAGGCGTTTATGACTGTTGACGCTATTCTTAATATTTATCTCAACGTTTCGGAAAATCTCGTCGTATACGACAAGGTTATTGCTAAGCACGTTAAGAGCGAACTTCCGTTTATGGCGACGGAAAACGTTATAATGGAGTGCGTGAAGGCAGGCGGAGACAGGCAGGAACTTCACGAAAGGATAAGGCAGCTTTCTATGGAAGCGGGCAGAAACGTAAAAGAAAACGGTCTTGATAACAATTTGCTCGAACTTATCGAAAAAGACGATATGTTTGCGGCAGTCAGCGGAAGACTTGTCGACATCGTGGATCCGAGTAAATTTATCGGAAGGGCGCCGAGTCAGGTCGATGAATTTATTAGAGATTACGTCGAGCCGATTTTATCGGAAAATGCCGACGTTCTCGGCGAAACGGGTAAAGTAAACGTATAGAGTAACATATGGTTTGTTACTCTATAGTATTGACAATTCGGCGATTATATGTTATAATTTACCCGTAAGTGAGAAAACAGTTATGAAATATAAAGTATATTGTCTCTTAAAGAGAGAAAAAGACGATAGAATTGTCCGAGTACAGGTGCATGCCGATTGCATTTCCGAAGCTTTGGCAAAAGCGAAAGAATTATTTTCGCAAAAACTCAAAAAAAATCGGTACAGCATATTTATGTATGAAACCGCCGATGCGAAAATCTGATTAAAGCGAGCCTTACGGCTCGCTTTTTTTTGTATTTTTTTTTTTTTCTT
>CAMNIW010000011.1 GCA_946540675.1 uncultured Clostridia bacterium
TTCTTTTGCCCCTGCCGCTACCCGATCCGTAATGCTTCTCGACGTATTTCACCCTTGCGCCCTTGCCGACGTAAAAACGGTGTATGCGTCGTGCTCGGAATCCTGATTTCCGCAGTTGTCTATGCCGCAACCGGCTATTATCACGACGTCCGCGCCGTCGCCTATATAAAAATCGTTGTATACGGTTTCTTTAAGTCCGCTTTGCGTCATAATTACGGGGATATGAACGCTTTCGTTTTTAGTCCCCGCCTTTATCCTTATATCTATTCCGCTGACTTCTGTCTTGGGGATTATCTCTATATTCGCGGTGGACTTTCTCCCTATCGCTTTGCTGTCGGAACGTATATTATACGCGCCTTCGGGGGTCTTGTGCAGGTCGGCGACTTCCATAAGAAGCCGCTTTTGTATCTCGTCTAATTTCAGCATACGTATCCCCCTTTTTCTTCTTCGATTTTTCTGCAGCCGCCAATCGCCGCGCCGGTGCCGAGAAGGCCGGGCAAAACGTCTTCTTTCTTGCCTTTTTTGGCTATCTCGCCGTCTTTGAGCATAATTATTTCGTCGGCTATCTCGAGAATGCGCTCCTGATGCGATATTATCATAATGGAACTGTCTTCTATCTCGGCGCGTATCCTGCGGAAGACTTCCACGAGATTTTTGAAACTCCAAAGGTCGATACCCGCTTCGGGCTCGTCGAACACCGAAAATTTGCTTGCGCGGGCGATGACCGTCGCTATCTCTATTCTTTTGAGTTCTCCGCCGGAAAGGTTGCCGCTGACTTCGCGGTCTATATAATCCTTGGCGCAAAGCCCCACCGCGGAAAGATACCTGCACGCGTCCGCCGCGGACATATTTTTGCCCGTCGCAATGCGGATAAGGTCAAGAACGTTTATGCCCTTAAAGCGCACGGGCTGTTGAAAGGCAAACGCTATGCCTTTGTTTGCCCGCTCGGTAATGGACATATCGGTTATGTCTTCACCGTTAAGCAAAATTTTGCCTGCGGTCGGCTTTTCTATGCCGGCGATCACCTTGGCGAGCGTGGATTTTCCCCCGCCGTTGGGACCCGTCACTACTACGAGTTGTCTGTCGTGGATGGTAAGACTGACGTCTTTTAATATCGTCTTTTCGCGCCCGTCGTCGGACACGCCGAACGATACGTTTTTCAGTTCAAGCATAATGACTCCTATGGTATAGAAACAAAAGAAAAAACCTTTTGTAAAAAATGTTTTCGGGGAGATTTTACTCTCCGCAAGATTATTATACACCAACTTTTGAAATCTGTCGTCGTTTTTTACCCACTTTTTGCATAGGTAATTTTATATCGGGCAAAAATAAAGAAACCGCTTGCGAAAACCGCAAGCGGAAACCCGTATTCGTGTAATTCTATCAATATCCAACAAGGAACTAAAACATTCACAGCACCGACAAACGTTTCGTTTTCGTGTAATTCTATCAATATCCGACAAGGAACTAAAACGGGGGCGCTTGTGCTATGTGTGCGCCTGTGGTGTAATTCTATCAATATCCAACAAGGAACTAAAACCTTTGATACCACTGTTTAGGGTAACATAGTGTGTAATTCTATCAATATCCAACAAGGAACTAAAACTCGGCGGAGCATTTCCGCGATAGCGGATACGTGTAATTCTATCAATATCCAACAAGGAACTAAAACAGGGGGAAGCGGCAAGCTTACGGGTCATTTGTGTAATTCTATCAATATCCAACAAGGAACTAAAACCGGCGTTATAACCGGCGATTCCGTCGAACTGTGTAATTTTATCAATATCCAACAAGGAACTAAAACATGGACTTCCACCAAACACCGCCGGATTTGTGTAATTCTATCAATATCCAACAAGGAACTAAAACTAATCTTAATTCTTTGATTTTTTCGTTTATGTGTAATTCTATCAATATCCAACAAGGAACTAAAACTTATATGCACATAGCCGTGTTCTATTATTTGTGTAATTCTATCAATATCCAACAAGGAACTAAAACGTAAATCTATCAATAAACTTGCAAGCAAGTGTGTAATTCTATCAATATCCAACAAGGAACTAAAACTCGGACATCTGCTTGTTAAACCTGTTGAACGTGTAATTCTATCAATATCCAACAAGGAACTAAAACCGCAACATATAGTATGTTTTTGCGGTTTCAGCCAATTTATACCACAATTATAGCGACAAGATATCTCTTGTGTCAAGCAAATTTTCGCTCTTTAATTTCTCCCCCCGCGAGTATCTTTATGCCCGCATACTGCTTTTCCGTAACGGTCATAAGGCGCACCGCCCCTTTTTTGGGGACGATAGACTCGATATATCTCTCATACTTTGCGGCGTCGTCGTTGTTTCTCACGGTGCGACTGTAAACCGAGTACTGTATCATAACGAATCCGCTTTTGATAAGGTTTTTACGGAACTCCGCATACTCTTTTCTGTCCGCCTTGCTCTTTACGGGCAAGTCGAAAAAAACCATAACTCGCATAAACCGCACCGCTTATTCCCCCGCCTTGATTAACGATAACGGTGCGCCACATTTTACTTCACCTTTTACTTCTCCGAGAATATCGATTTCAAATTTACGAACAATATCTTTCTTTGTAATACTGAAAATGCTATCATCTTGCGGTACGCTGTTGTTTTTAAAATAATAGTAATTAGACCTATTGATATTCTTAACCCCCTTATAATACCCTTCAAATTTCAACTTGCCCTTATTATTGTATACGCGGAGATAATCGCCATAAAAGAGATACATAACGTGCTTATCGTAACCTTCGGGATAGACGAAATTTTCCTTAAGCCAGAGTTTCCCTTTCTTTTTGACTATATCGGAAAATGCTATTCCGAAAGTCTTAATATTGCCGTCTTTGTCCTTATATACTTCCACGCAATAATACGACGCGTCCGTATAATAGGAATAATTAGGTTTCGCATTTTCGGTCTTTTCTTGACTCTTTTCATTATTATTTACCGTTATTATGCGTTTCACGTCGTCTATAAGAGTCACTCGCCGAACTTTTTTTCCCTTCTCCGTAACGAATATTTCGTTTCCGTCGATTTTATTTTTATAGATTTGCCCGAAAGTTATTTTGTCTTTTACTCCGGCTGACG
Source organism: uncultured Clostridia bacterium (assembly GCA_946540675.1). Classification (GTDB taxonomy): domain Bacteria; phylum Bacillota; class Clostridia; order Christensenellales; family Borkfalkiaceae; genus UBA10281. The sequence continues at coordinate 3,120 of CAMNIW010000011.1, forward strand.
CCGCAATAAGGCTGGATCTTAAATCTTCATCGGTCGTCGCTATTTTTTTGAAATCCGATTCTTTAAGTTCCATAACCGCTTTGTGCCTGAGTTTAACGTCTTTACCGTCGATATTTATTATTCTTATGGGATTAGAGTCTGTAACCGTTCCGCTTGCTTTTCTGTTCGCCTTAAGCACGGTAAACGGCATTTTTACCGAGTTGGCGAACTCGGCGTCGTCGCAATAGAACCTGCCTACCTTTTCCCTGAAAATCTCTTCTACCTTTTCGGGCGGCAATTCTTCGAAGGTTTCACCGTTTTTCTCGGCTTTCATCTTCATAAAGCGGTTGTAGGAGTCTACGTCCGTAAGGCGCACGTCTACTTCTTCCGCAACGTTCTTTATGAGCGACGGAACGCGCCCACGCGTATTAAGCCTGTTATAGACGTCCTGATATTCCATATTGTAATATCTCGATATGCTCGTCGCCGCGGCGTTTATAACCTGTTTGTATTCGTCGTTGGGCTTGCCTTGATTTGCCCTGAGTATTTGACCGAGCCTTTTGTACGAAGACGCTATCTCCACGTACGCGGGAATACAGTTGGCTATGACGATAGCGTCCGCGGCGTGGTCGAGATAGGTAAACTCTTTGAGCGTCTTCTTGTCGGTTATGCCCCAGGTGTCGGCATTGAGCCAAGTGCGGCGAAGCATAGACGTTATCGAGCCCTTTACGGCGTAAACTCTCGGTTGTCTGCCGGCGCCTTTTATCCTGTCGGCAAAGACGAGAGTTTTGTCGAGATAACCGACCAAAAATTTGGCAATATAGCGCGTGTCGTTGAGATTTCGCGACTTCCACCCTTCGACAAGTTCGCTCGTAAGTCTTTCCGCCCTTAAATATTCGTATTTCTTCTTGCTTATCTTCTTATTTTTGTATAGGTCGTTTATGCGAGAAAGGAAACTTTCTCTCTTCGCCTTGTCGGTTATAAATTCAAGCGGAACTCTTTGCCCCTTGAACTGATTTTCGCTTCCTAAAACCAAAACTTTGTTATTGAGCGTATCGTCGAGTATCTTGGAAAACGGCACTATATGGTCTATCTCGCAATAGTGGCTGTCGCCCGAAATCGCGGCTCTCTTTTCTATATCTTCGCCGCTGTACATACATTTCCAGCCCTGCACTTCGCCGAGAATATAGCGCGTTATCTGATTTTCGGTGACGTTGCCTTCTTCCGTGCGGAGAAGTTCCGCTATTGTCGTTTTGGCTTCCGCGCGCGCTTTTTCATTGTCTTTTTGCTCTTTCTCCGCCTTTTTGCGGTTGTCCGCGCTGACGTTTACGTCTTTTCCCACTTCGACGTTTATCTGATAAGGCGCGCCGTAATTCTCTATAATGCGGTTTATTATCTTGCGCGTTTCGTTAAGGCTCCTTATTACGACGGGATTATCGTAAAAATCGCAAGCCTTGTCAAACGGCGGCAATTTGGCGTAACGCTTTCCGCCGTCCGCGTCTTCCTGCTCTTTGTTTATTTTATCCTGATATACCCCGACTATATCGCCGCTCTTAAAGGCTTCTACCGCGCCCGACATATATCTGTACGATACCGCCGACGTGCCCGAACATTTTACCCTGCAAAGTTCGTTTATAAGCGCGTCCGCGGCGGGATTTTCGGCTATTCGCTCTATTTCTTTGAGCCATCTTTTGCGAAGTCGCGGCGTTATGTACGAAGAAAGAGTTACGCCGAGTTCGTTAAGGAAACAACCTTTAATATCCGCGACGTCTTCTTTTATAAGACTTTCCCACGAGTAGCCGTATTTTATAAGAATATTCTTTACCTGTTTAAGGTATTTCACGGAGTTTGTAAGTTGACTTTCCTTTTCGCTTTGCGGCATTATCACGTCTTTTATTCCGTGCCTTGTCGCTATCTCTTTAAGCATTTTTTTGCCGAAAGTCGCTTCTCTCGCGGCGACTTCGAGTATCTCTTCCGCCATCTCGCGCGGGAAACACACTACGCCGTCTTCGTCTACGAACCTGCACTGCGACACGGCGTTTATAAGAGTGAACATATCCGACAAATAAGTAAACCTTAATCCCCTGTTTTCTTCGGGATAAAATCTGCACTTGCCGACGTTGTCCGCCCCGAATCCGCGATACTTGCGGTGCGGATCGTTCACGTTGCCGGGGCCGTCTTCAAACGCCCTTTGACTGAAAATAATATCTATTATTTGTTGCTTTTTATCTTTTAAGACCGGATAATACTCACCCTGTTTTTCGAGTATGCTTTCCGCTTCCTTTTGCACCATATCTCTCGGCGCGTAAAACTTTTCCGCATAACCTTCCCTGTTGCGATAGCGGCGGTGCTTTCCTTGGTCGCAAGAAAAATACGCGTCCTTTACGAACATTTCCGCAACCGTCCTGTATCCGCCTGCCGACATCTTCTCCCTGACGTTTTGCACGCCCTGCATATTTTCCGCTTCGTCTTCGGTGTCGTCGTCGCTCTTTTCGTAAAACTCGGCGTAACCGCGCAAATTACATATATTTATAAGGCAGGCGGCAAGTTGCTCCGGCGAAACTTTTTCGTCCAAAGCCTTTACGCGGAGCGACATAGCGTCCGTTTCTCCGCTCTCGAAATACGCTCGCATTTTTTCTTCGGTAGTAAAACCTATCTCTTTAAGCAGGTATTTCAAACGGCTCTTTCTGTGACTGCGCCTTCTCAAAAGCCTTCTCGTAGACCTGCTGAGCCGTCTTTCCTGACTTTTTCTGTCTTTGCCGTCATTTTTTTCGCCCGAATCGAAAATTTCCACGCCGAAACGCTCTATTCGCGCGTTTTCCCCCATCGTGACGACCGCCCAACCGACCGAACCTATCCCGATGTCCAAGCCTATTACGTAATTGCCGATATTTTTTATCATAACTTTTCTCCTTTTTATTGACTTATCGTTTTTCTTGTGCTATAATCAAACCGAACTTAGATGTTTGTTGTAATTTTATCAATATCCAACAAGGTAAATTTATTGATTTGTAATTCTATCAATATCCAACAAAATGTTCTAAGATAAGGCATTATGCCGTAAGGTATCGGTGGGTAACCTGACTTCGCGTTGAACCCCACCACTTTTTTTTTGCAATTTTTTTCGTGTCAGGTCTAACCTATTGACCGACCGATGGTATTATATCTCGCATATTATGACTAATGCCTGTCATCGTTTTTGAAAAATTTTTAAGTGAAACTTTCCCATAAACCTTTGAAACCGCCTTTGCGGAAAACTTCCCGATAATAACTCAATTCTTCTTCTATCATCGCGTCGACGAGTTTTATTCCCAAAAGTTCGACGGGCGCTTTGTCGTCCGTAAGGATAAGGTCGCCGCCGACGTATTTGCCGTTTTCGGTCATTTTGTCAAGCGCCGCGGAAAGCGAATTTCTGAGCCGTTCGTCCGTGACCGTTCCGATCCCTTCTTCTAAATTTTTTAGCATATCGCCGCTTTTCGACGCGAAAAGTTCCCTGTTGCCCTGAATTTTCGCGTTGTACACTTCGGGAAAGACCGCCGCGACCGTGTCCGCGATATAGGCGTTTATGGACTTTTCGTCGTCCGAATACATATTCATATTGAGCGCCATCACGCCGCCGTCTTTAAGCCTGTCCGAAACTATGCGGAAAAACTCCACCGAAGACATTTGCGGCGGTATGGTTATGTCCTGATAGGCGTCGACTAAAATAACGTCGTATTTCCTGTCTTTTCCTTCGCCCGAATAGATATACACCCTGCCGTCCGAAACGCTGACTTCGACGCTTTCGGGCAAAGCGAAACAGTCCCTTGCGACGTCCACTATCTTGCCGTCTATCTCAACGCCTTCTATCTTTACGTCGCCGTAATATTTAAGGCACTGCGTGGCGAAAGTTCCCGTCGCGAGACCGAGTATCAATATATTGAAATCCTGCTTGTCTTCGGTCTTATGAACGCCCGCCATAAGCGGCGCGGCGAGATCGTAGTCGTAGTAACCGCCCGTAAGTCCGCCGTCTTTCATTTGTATAGACTGCACCCCGAAAAGGACGTTGGTCGAAAAATATCTCGCTCGGTCGTCTTCGTATACCCTTAAATAGTTATATACCGATTCGCCTTCGTACACAAGGTCTTTTTGCCAGAACGCGAACGAACCGAAAGTCGAGCCTATTCCGCAGGCGACGGAAAGAACTATCGCTATCGACGTCATAACGACGTCTTTTTTTCTTATTTCTCCCCTTATCCAAAAGAAATACAGGGCGCATATTATCACGAGTATCGCCGCGAAGATAAAAAATGTTATGCTTGTTCCGACGGTGGGAATAGTAACGAAAGTCGGCATAAACGTGCCGATTATCGAACCTATCGTATTTAGCGCGCTCATCGTTCCGACCGTTCTGCCGTTGCTGTCGAGACTTGTCGCCGCGAATTTTACGAGCGCGGGCGAAACCGAACCGAGAAGCATAAGCGGAAATACGAACAGTATAAGACACGATAAAAGCGACGCGACCACCAAAAACGCCTTTTTGACGAACAGCGCGAGCAGCAGCGACACGCCCGCTATTATAAACTTGCCGACTACCGGTATAAGCGCTATCCACAGCCCCGCGACGAGTATGCGGACGTAGACGTGGTCGGGATCGGGTTTTTTATCCGCGAGTTTGCCGCCCCAGATATTGCCGAGAGCCATCGCTATCATAATAGTTCCGATGATTATCGTCCAGATTATCTGCGAAGACGAAAAATACGGCGCGAGAAGTCTGCTTGCTCCTATTTCCACCGCCATGACCGACATTCCCGAAAAAAATTCGGTAGAATAAAGAAACCACTTTTTAGTCTTCATATTTTCTCCTTTACCGCAGGTTTTGCTCCTGTCGGACGCATTTACTCAAATATTTTAACACGGTTTTTGCGGTTATGCAACAAACCGCGTCTTATTGTTGCCCGATAAACGCAAAAAAACGCCTTATAAGGCGTTTTTTAAGCGTTATATTATTGCCGTCGGGCATTTTTATATGACTAAAAGTTCGCTTTCGGTAAAGCCGTCGTCGCCGAACAAAAGCGTCTTTACTTCGTATGAAAGGAAAGACAGCGTCGCGCTCTTTCCGCAAAGAGTCACGGTCGCTTTTCTCGGCTCGGTCGCGTTATTAAGAAGCCTTATGACGTACTCTTTTCCGCCGTTCTTCTTTTTGAACGCTTCGACGGTTATCGCCTTGTCGTCCACGGTCACCCCGCAATACGCAAGCGGCTTCCCTTCGGACTGAAGGGGAAAGGCGTTGAGCGCGAACGCCTTTTGATTGAACGCCGAAGCGATCGACGCGAGTTCTTCGGGCATAGCCGCGGTCAATCTGAACGAAAAATCGTTTTCGCCCTGATCGATCTTCTTGGTAAACCTGTCGGTCGGGATAAGTTGTCTTTCTCCTATCGGGTGGGCGCAGTAAGTCACTCCGCGAGTGAGCGGTATATAGAGATCTCCGCCGTTGAAACTGCTGCCGTAAGTACAGTCGTTTACCACGGCGAAACACTTATCCCCGACGCTTGCCGCGACGTAGCGGTGCGAAACGTTTTCTCTGCCGTCCGTGAAGAGTTCGTCTTCTCCGAAAGCCGTCTGTCCGAACACCCTTTTGCCGTCCGCGGTCGTGGGTATTTTGAGTTTTACCACCTTGTCGACGTCCCCCATAAACAGGTTGACGGCAAGGTCGACAAAGTCGTTGTTCTTGTATATCTTGTAAGAAATTCTCGCTCTCGTATTGTCTTTTTTGAGAAACGCTTCTATGCCGAGATAGATGTCGCCGTTCTCTGTGACCTGTACGCTCTTCATACCTTTGAATACGCCGTTCGGCTCTTTTTCGGTTTCGAACGGTTCTTCGTCGGTTCCTATGCCTTTGAGTTGGAAAGCGCCCATACCCCACGGGTCGGCGTTGTCGTCCATCATAACGAGATTTATCGGGGCTTTAAGATACTCTTTTTTGCCGACCGAATAACTCGTCATAAGACCCGTTCTTTCGTCTATAACGACGCGTTTGCCGCCGCCTTCGTATACAAACTCTTCCTTTCGCTCCGCGTCCTTTTTCGGAACGAATTTGACGAACGCCGAAAAGCGGTTTATCTTCATCGGTTCGAGTTCGGCTTCGAATACTATCTTCTTTCTCCAATCGAGATTCAGGTTGCTCTCTTCCTTGACGGTCTGTACTTCGAGTTCCTTGCCTTTCTCGTCGAATACGTGTATCTCGGAGACGAGATCGCTCCAATTCTGGTCGGCGAGCATAAACTCGCACTCTACGTTTTCCTTTGTCTTTACGGGCTGAACGCTGAAAACGAGTATGGGATATTCGCCTTCGTCCGCTTCTCTTTGCCCTTTGGTAAGCGCGAAAAACGCGCGCGTCTTCATCCTTTCGGCTTCAAGTATGCCGTGGCTCAAAAAGTTAAGGGCGTTTTCTTCGCCGCTCATAATGCTGCTGCCGGGGAGCGTATCGTGAAATTCGGCGTTCAAAAGGTCTTCGGTCGCCGTCGCGAGTTCCTTTTCGGGATATTCGATCACTCCCGAAAGAGCCGCCGCCGAACATATCTTTTCGGCAAAATACAGTTCGTTTTCGAGTTTTATATGCTTGCGCTTGACTTTGCCCATAGACACGTAGCAACCGGGCATAGAGATATGGAGAGATTCCGAAAATCTCGCGGTCGGCGTTATCTCGCGAAAATAGTCTTCGGGACAGGAGTGAACGTACAACACGTCCTTGTCCTTTTTCAGTTCTTCTATATCTTTAAGGTCCTTTCTCGACGGACCGCCGCCGTGGTTGCCCACGCCCCAAAGAACGCACACCACGTCATTTTGCCGATCGTCCGCTTTAGCCTTTATGTTTTCGGCGGCTTTGCCGAGCGGAGAGTTGTACCCCGCCGTGCGCGTCGCCTTTATTTCCGTCCCCGCGAAGCCTTCCCATATGAACTGTTCTTCGGGGAGAGTGAGTTCGCTCTTGAACGGACGCATGAACATATAACTGTCCTGTCCGCACTTCTTTATTATTTGCACAAGTCCTTTGGTATGCCCGAACGGGTCGAAGTTTATCGCGGTGGTCGGATATACTCCGAATTTTTCGGTAAAATACTCCTTCCCCGTGAGCGCCTGACGGACTAAACTCTCGCCCGACGGCATATTGCAGTCGGGTTGGAGATACCAACCGCCCATTATACGCCATTTCCCGATTCTGACGAGATTTTTTATCCTTTCAAAGAGTTCGGGCGAGTATTCTTCGACGTACTTATATAAAGTCACTTCGTTGTGACAGAATATATAATCGAACTCGTCGGCGAGATTTGCCGCCGAACGGAAAGTGGAAAGAGCCGCGCTCACCCCTTCCTGCCAGTCCCACTGCCAGATGGGGTCTATGTGCGCGTTGCATATCATATGGACTTTTTTCATATTACAATCTCCCGTCAAGGAACGTAAGCAACTTGTTCCAGTCTTCTCTCGAAAAATAATGCAAACCCTTTCTCAAAGAATATAACACGTTTCCGTCGCCGTAAACTTCGCCCGCCGTCGCTCCGCCATCGGGCATTTTAAGTCCCTTTTTGCCGAACGCTTCCCAGGCAAACGACGCCTTTTCGGCGCAAGCCGCTTCCGCCGCGGGATTTGCCCAAAGGTCTTCTACCGCGCTCGCCACGCTGAGATATCTCGGCGCGATGAGAGCCTCAAGGTAGTGCTGATCGAAGGGAAGTTCGTATTCTTTATCGTTAAACTTCTTGAAATTTTCGCAAAACCAGAACGGGAATACCCTGTTTAAGGTTTCTATCGGCTCGGATTCCTTGTTTCTCATACCGAATAGAGCCGCCCCGCCCGAACCCGAACAGTTGGAATGAGAGAAAGCGAATCTTTCGTCGAAAGCCGCCGTAACGAGCGCGGTCTTGCCGAGTCTGGAATGTCCCGCCACACCCGTACGGGTCGGGTCGCACTCCTGACGGGTGGAGAGATAATCCAATACGCGCATTGCCGCCCACGCCCAGATCGCTATTTTACCCGGAGCGGTCAAAGACGTCCTGTATCCGAGTATTCTCGCAGTGTCGTTTATATCTCCGTTGTCGCCCGTCACGTCCTTATAGCACAGGCTGACGAACGCCCAGCCGCGGTCGACGATCTCTTCCGCCGGTATATACATATCGGGCACGTCGGGGCGGAAATTTATGCATATTACCGTCCTTTGCTTCTTTTTCCCGCTAGCGTAGACGTAAGTGAACGGAAAGACGACTTCGCCGTTTTTCGTCATCGCTTTCAGTTCGATCTTTTCGAGCGTGGCCTTGCCCGCGCAAAACCTTTCGTTTGCGGACTTGACTTCACCGACGACCGAAATCGGCTTTTCGGGGATATATCCGTATTCGTTTTCCTGCAATATTTGCTTGTACCGTTCTCTTAATTCCAAAAACTCTTCTTTATTCATATCAAAGCCTTCCGATACTTCAATTATAATTTAATTTTTTAATTTTTGCAATAATATAACAAATATTTCGCAATAAATATTACATATTTCCGCGCGTTATCGTCTCGCGGTAGCGGTTATAATACAGCCTGTCCCGATATCCGAACGGGAGTATTTCTTCTTCCAATTCTTCTATGCGGTCTGTTTTCCCGTCGAGATAGTCTTCGAGCCGTCTTTTACAGTCCGCTATTCTCGCGCGGAGTCCGCCGAGCCGCGCTTCCTGCACTTCCCAGCCGTGCGGCTTGTTTTCTATGAACCAGAGTTTGCGTAAAGAATCCGTAAAGGCAACGAGTTTCTTTTCGGCAAGCGCGTATTTTTTGACGACTTCCGAAAGCTTTTGTTTATCTTCCGATTTATACGCTTCGCGCGTTTCTATACCGAGATAACTCTTTACTTCGAGAAAATCCGAAAGTTTTGCCGCTTCGTCAAAGAGATAGGCGTATTCTCCCGCCGTCTTCGCTATGCGCCTGAACTTGCGCGCGTATGCCGAAAAAGGCAAACGGTCGTAAGTTTTTATGCCGTTATCGAGAAAACCGAGAAAACAGTCGTTATAGAAAAGGTTTTTAGTATAGCAGTTCCACTCGCCCGTAAACTTTCCGCCGAGTTTCATAAGCCCGGGAAGATCGAGCGAGATAAAATCGTCGTATTTTATGCCGAAAAGGTCGTAAAATCCCGCCTTTATATCCTTCGTTTTGTATTGTCCTTCGGCAAAACGGCTTATCGCGTAGAGAGACGGCAGAACGGCGCTGAATGAACAGTCCTTCCCGTCGTCGCCCCAAACCGTAATAAGGACGTTTCTCACGCCGTTTTTTACGGCGCTCTTTATGCCGGGAAGCATCGTTTTGAGCGAATAGGCGTTGTTGGGCGAAAAGCCGCGCCAAGCCCACGCGCCGCCGGCGAACCATACTTCTCTTCCGAGATCTTTATGCAGACCGAGAATATTGTCGTAAGCCTTTGACGAACAGTTGGTGTAATCCCAGTACGTCAAAGCGACGTTTTCGGGGATAAGATCCCTTATCCTGTCGGGGATAGGCTTGCTTTCGCCGTTCTCGTCGAAATATTTGCCGTTTCCCGATAAACGGAAAAACATATCGCTCCACATATGGCAGGTAAAGCCGTATTTTTCGGCTATCCCGACCACTCTGGAAAGGTGCCTTGCAAGAGTCTCCGCGCGGTCTTTATATCCGTATTTCCTTAAATATTTCCCCAACCCGACGCTGTACGCTTCGTCCATACCGATGTTGACTTTGCGCGAAGTAAACGTCTCCGACAGACCCTTGAATATCTTTTCCAAAAAAGCGTAAGTCGCGTCGTCGTCTATCATAAGCACGTCGTCTATGTCGAAAAGCGATTCGTACATAGGTTCGGTTTTAAGACAGGTAAAGTGCGCGAGAGTCTGTATGCAGGGGATCAGTTCCACTCCCCTTTCTTTGGCGTAAGAGTCTATTTCGCGTATCTCGTCGGGCGTATATCCGCCGCGAAGATAGCCGAAATACGGCTCGCCGTCTATTTTATATATATCTTCGGAATATAATTCCAAAGCGTTGTATCCCATCTTGGAAATGACGTCTATGTACTTTTTGACTTCCGATACCCGCATTACGCCGTTGCGCGAAACGTCGAGCATCACACCGAACACGTCGAAATTTTTCATTGTTTTTTCCTTTTTTTATCGTTATGCCGAGCGCATTCCGAGAACTCATAGAGTTCGCGGGGATCCGCTATGGTCTGTCGACAGTTATATGCCGCCGCTATATACGGAGATTGCCACGCACGGTTGCACCGTGCTCGCAATGACAAGCGAGTTGTTTGTTGTCATTCCGAGAACTCGTAGAGTTCGTGGGAATCTATTATAGTCTGTCGACAGTCCGCGGCGACGTTTTTATTATATTCTTTTATACTTGCGTTTTCCTGTTTGACAGCCAGCCTATAAGTATAAACAGCGGCGCGTAAAAAACGAACGCGAGTACGGCTTTTACCCACCACGCTCCTATAAAAATGTCGAGATTGTACATAGAGAACCATAACCGCGACAAAGCGAAGTGCGACTGCACGGGATTTAATCCCATTAAAGAAATATCTATCACCGAAAGGATGAAGTGTATGACGTTGGGTCCCATAAGTCCGAGAATTATTGCGATAGCCTTCCTGCGGACGGCGGTCGCCGCCATAAACGAAAACGTGTAATAGAATACGCACCACGCGATTATCATTAACGCAAATTGCGGAATTTCGTTCATAACGCCGATAAACGAGCCCGCTATCAGCGAACCCATGACAAAGCACGAGCCGTAAACCGTCAGCACGACGCCCGAAACGACGACGAACGAAACGAACAGTTTTGCAAAGAAAAACTGCGTTCTCGTATATCCGCGCGAATAGACGTTTTTGGTTATCCTGCCCGAAAAGTCGTCGCATACGAAAACGGCCGTAAACACCGCTATAAAGGGAACGAACGCCACAGACGTCAGAGTCAGTGCCACCGATGCGACTCTCCTTATATAATCTTGGTTAGGATCGCCCGTTATGTCGCCGCCTATCATCATCATAAGCAAAAACACCGTCAGATAAACGCCGGTCGCTATGTATAAAAACTTGCTTTTCCTGAGTTTGAAAAACTCGAATTTTATAAGTCTTCCCATACTCACCTGCCCATCCTTGAAATAAGGAAATTTTCGAGAGCGGAATCGTCCGCGATAAGACCGTATATCTTTACCCCGTTTTGCGTAAGACAGACGTTTATCTCAGCCACGTCTCCGCCGCCCGCGACCAGAACTTCGTCGCCGTCGCCGCCGACAGTAGCCTGCGGAAACGCGGATATCAGCGCTTCTTTCGCCTTTTCGGAGTCGTCTACCCTTATTCTTATGATCGAACGGCATTTTTCAGCCAGATCTTCCGCGCTTATCTCTTCGGTCAGAACTCCGTCGTTCATTATTCCGTAAGCCGTGGCGATCTTACCGAGTTCGTCGAGATGGTGGCTGGATATTATAAACGTCACGCCTTTTCCCGAAAGATATTTTATCATATCCCGTATATCCCTTATCCCCGCCGGGTCGAGCCCGTTGACGGGTTCGTCCAAAACGAGAATTTCGGGATCTCCGAGAAGGGCGATCGCTATACCGAGACGCTGTTTCATACCGAGCGAAAAAGCCCTTACCTTTTTATCTCCGACGTTATTCAGCCCTACGAAGCCGAGAAGGTCGCTTATACGGCTGTCGGGCGTGCCCGTAAGGATCGCGAACCGACGCATATTTTCGTAAGCGGTTTCGCTGAAGTAAAGGGCGGGGGCTTCTATCAGCGATCCCATACGCATTCTCTGTTTGTCGAGATTGCCGCCGCCGAAAAATTCCATACTGCCGCCGTCGGGCGTAACAAGACCGGAAAGCATTTTAAGAAAAGTAGTTTTGCCCGCTCCGTTTCTGCCTATAAGTCCGTATATGGCGCCTTTTTCTATGTTGACGCTCATTTTGTTTACGGCGATTTTATCGCCGTACAGTTTTGTAAGAGCCGTCGTTTTAACAGCGTATTCCATAAAAACTCCTTTTTTAGCCGAGTATAAACAGGTTAAACTTGTGTAAATTATACAGTACGGGAACGTCTTTGTCAATTGAAAACGGGGAAAGGCTAGCCGAGTGTGAATAAGTTGAACTCGATTCTCGGCGGCAGGCGGCGGTATATAC
>CAMNIW010000012.1 GCA_946540675.1 uncultured Clostridia bacterium
CGGGAGAATTTTCTCCTTTTTCTCCCGCTCGTTAACATTGATTGTAGTTGAAAGTTTTTTACTTCTGTGAATATTTAACCGAACCGCGGGCGGCAACTTTCGTTGCCGCCCGTAGTTTGTAAAATAGCGCCGCTTTGCAAACGCAAAGCGGCGCTATCTATACTGAAAATTTCAGTCGAGTATCGCTTTTATCCTTCTTACTCCTGCGGAAGACGCTTCTTCCTTTACTATCTTGAAGTGGTGAAGTTCTCCCGTGGACGAAGCGTGCGGGCCGCCGCATATCTCTTTGCTGAACTTGCCCATCGTGTATACTTTGACCTTTTCGCCGTACTTGTCCGAGAACACGCCGACCGCGCCTTGCGCTTTGGCTTCTTCCACGGACATTTCTTCCATAGTTATCGGGGCGTCGGCGGCGATCGCGTCGTTTACCCACTTTTCCACGGCTTTGAGTTCGTCTTCGGTCATCTTTCTCGGGAAGTTGAAGTCGAAACGCAGTCTTTCCACCGTTATGTTAGAGCCTTTCTGGTTTATGTTCGGGTCGTTGAAGACGGATTTGAGCGCGGCGTTGAGAAGGTGAGTTGCGGAGTGAAGTTTAGCCGTGGTCTCGTTTTGTTCGGCAAGACCGCCCTTGAAAGAACCTTGTTGTTTGCTTATCTCCTGATGTTCCTTGAACGCGGCGGCAAAGCCTTCTTCGTCTACGGCATAGCCGACTTCCTTCGCCATTTCCGCGGTCAGTTCGAGCGGAAATCCGAAAGTGTCGTACAGCCTGAACGCCTGTTTTCCGCTTATCGTGGTTTCGGGTTTATACGTCGGGTCCTTTTGCGACATAAATTCGTTCTTTCTCTTTATTCCGTCGACGCATTTATTGAACTCTTTCAGTCCGTTTGCGAGCGTGGCTTCGAATTTCGCCGTTTCCTTGGCGATCTCGCCTACTATATATTCTTCTTTTTCCACGAGCAGGGGATACGCTTCGTCGTAAATCTTCTCTATGAATATTCTCGAAACGTCCGTAAGACAAGACGTGTCGACGCCGAGTTTTCTCGCGTATCTTATCGCGCGGCGGAGAAGTCTGCGGAGTATATATCCCGCTCCGACGTTGGACGGAACTATTCCGTTTACGTCGCCGATGAGCATCGTCGAAGTCCTTATGTGGTCGGCTATTATTCTCATAGCCTTTCTCGCGTCTTCGTCTTCGTCGTAGTTCTTGCCCGACTTTTGTTGTAAAAATTCTATAACGGGTAAGAAAAGGTCGGTCTTGTACCCGTCGGTAACGCCGTTGAGAAAGGCGAGAAGCCTGTCGAGCCCGAAGCCCGTGTCGACGTTTTTATTGGCGAGCGGCTCGTAGCCCGTGGCGGTCTTTTTGTACTGCATATAGACGTCGTTGCCTATCTCGACGTATCTTCCGCAGCCGCAGTCGGGACCGCAGTTCGGTCCGCACGGCTTGTCGTGACGGGGATAGAACCACTCGTTGTCGGGGCCGCAGGGCGTGTCCGTCGTCCCTTCGAGTTCCCACCAGTTGTCGGACTTGGGGAGATAGAATATATGATTCGGCTTTATGCCGACTTTTTTGAGCAGTTCGGCGGTCTCGTCGTCTCTCGGAGCGGATTCGTTTCCTTCGAAGACGGTGGAGCATATCTCGTTTCCGTCGAGACCGAATACTTCGGTCAACAGTTCGTACGACCATTTCGTCTTTTCGGTCTTGAAGTAGTCGCCGAGCGACCAGTTGCCCATCATTTCAAAGAAGGTGAAATGAGTGGGATCGCCCACGCTCTCTATATCGACCGTCCTTACGCAGCCTTGCACGTTGCATAGTCTGGTCTTTCCCGACGGGTGCTTTTTGCCGAGAAGATAGGGCATAAGCGGCTGCATGCCGGCGACGTTGAACATAACGCCCGTCGAGCCGTCGCCGATAAGCGACACCGCGCCGATATTGAGATGTCCCCTGTCTTCGTAGAATTTTAACCACGCGTTTCTTAAACTTTTAGATGTTATCATAGTGCTTTTTCCTTTTGATAAAGTATAAACCTTTATTTTTCGTTTGTAAAACGTTTATCGCAAAATTTCTTCGTCCGACGTCTTGAAGTTGCGGCAATCTTTCGGATCGTCCCTGTCGAAGTCGCAGTAGCCGTCGGAAAACCAGACGCATACGCCGCAATCGGGCTTGTCCATTATATTTTCCGCGAGCGGAGAAAAAGACGGGCAGTCGTCTTCGGCAAGGCCGAGAGCGCAACCGTCTTCCGTGTCGAAGCGTTTACATTTTACGCAAAGAATATCGAACATTTTATTGCTTTTTTACCGTTACTCCGTCTTTGGAGATCATTACGTTATAGCCTTTTGCTATTATCTCGGCGCGGAGAGCGTCCGCCGCCGCGTAATTTTTTTCCAGCCTTGCCGCCTGCATCTTCTCCGCAAGCGCGAGAACGTCTTTGTCCGCGGGCTCGGCGTGAGTCTTTTCGTAATTTTCGACGAACTCTTCGGGGTCTTTGGTGAATATACCGAGAAGAGAGTAGGTAGCCTTTACCTGATTGAGCATTTTCGCCGCCGTCTCGTCCTTATCCGCGATGAGTCGGCGTATCTTTTTGAACGTCGCGTAAAGGTCGGATATGGCGAGCGCGGTGTTGAAGTCGTCCGACATCGCCGCGTCGAAGTTTTCGTCTATTTCGGGATAGCCTTCCGCGGAAGAAAGTCCCGCCTTTTTCGCGTCGACGAAGGTCTTGTAAAATTCGTAAAGGTGTTTTTCGGCTTCGGGGAAAAGGTCGGGAGTGACGTTTATGTCATTGCGGTAGTTGGTTTGAAGCAAGGCGAACTTTATCGCTTCGTTGGAGTATTCCTTCAAAAGGTCGCTCATAAGCAGGCTGTTGCCGAGCGATTTGCTCATCTTTTGCCCGTTTACCTTTATAAGTCCGTTATGCACCCAGTATTTGACGAACTGTTTGCCCGTCAACGCTTCGGTTTGCGCTATCTCGTTTTCGTGGTGGGGGAATATGAGATCCCTTCCGCCGCCGTGCAGGTCTATTCTCTCTCCGAAAGCCGCCCTGTTCATCGCGGAACATTCTATGTGCCAGCCGGGGCGACCCTTTCCCCACGGCGAATCCCAGCATATCTCGCCTTCTTTTGCGCTCTTCCAGAGAGCGAAGTCGAGCGGATTCCGTTTTTCTTCGTCGTTCTCTATCCTTACTCCGTTAATCGCGTCTTCGAGATTTCTGTGAGAAAGCCTGCCGTAAGACGGGAAGGATTCGACCGAGAAGTATACGTCCCCCTTTTCGGTGGGGTAGGCGTGTCCCTTTTCTATCAGTTGAGATACGAAGGATATGATATTGTCTATATTTTCGGTCGCTTTGAGCCAAATGTCGGGTTCGCCTATCTCCATTTCCGCCATAACCTTGTCTATCTTTTTTATCATCATTTTGGCGAAAGCGTCGGCGGGGATGCCCGTCTCTTTGGCTTTGGCTATTATCTTGTCGTCGACGTCGGTATAGTTTCTCGCATACCTTACGTCGTAACCCTTTTTGACGAGAAACTTCCTTATAACGTCGTAAATAAGCGCCTGATAGGTATGCCCTATGTGCGCTTCGCCCGAAACGGTTATTCCGCAGGCGTACATATTGACCTTGTTGCCGTCTATGGGAATAAATTCTTCTTTGGTGCCGGAAAGCGTGTTGTAAATTCTCATTTTATTCACCTTTTTCGGGGGATGAGTTTTCCCCGTTTATCTTTTTTTCGAGTTCGTCCACCCTTGCGCGGAGATTGCATATCTCTTTAAGCAGCGGATCTATCTTTTCGTCCGAGTTGTCCGTCGGTTTTTCGCCGTTTATCCTGACGACTTTTCCGGGGATACCGACTACTGTGGCGTTTGGCGGAACGTCGCTGAGCACCACGCTCCCCGCGCCTATCTTCGAGTTTTCTCCGACCGTTATCCCGCCGAGTATCTTGCATCCGCAGGAAAGAACGCAGTTTTCCTTTATTATCGGGTGGCGGCGGTGTCCCTTGTCTTTGCCCGTTCCGCCGAGCGTAACGCCCTGATATATGACCACGCCTTTTTCTACCACCGCGGTTTCGCCTATCACGACGCCCGCCCCGTGGTCTATGAAAACTCCGCTCGCTATCTTCGCCGCGGGGTGGATCTCTATGCCCGTGCGGAATTTCGCCCACTGACTTATTATTCTCGCCAGCAGTTTGAAACGTATTCTATAAAAAAAGTTCGCTCGCCTGTGCGCGGACAGGGCCTTTACCCCCGAATAGGTCAGAAATATCTCGAATTTCGACCTTGCCGCGGGATCGCACTGTTTGGCGAAATTTATGTCTTCTCTCAGTCTTTTGAAAAACATACTCTTTCTCCCTAAAACAAAAAAAGTCTTTTCACCTGAAAACAACAGGAGAAAAGACGGGGTTTGGCCGTGGTTCCACTTTTCCTTCAAAGTTCTGACCTTATAAACGGCGCAATGCTTCGTTTACTGCTTTTGCTCGCGAATTCAATGACCGGAAAGGTCTATTTCATCCGCTCACAAAAGCGAGCCTTGCCTTGCTTGTTTCTAAGGTCAGAACCGTGTTCAAACCCTAAAAACGGTGCAATGCTTCGTTTACTGCAAACGCTCAACACTTCGATGACCGATAAGGTCTATCTCGGCGTTTCCCGTTTGCGAGCCTTGCCTTGCTTGTTTCTAAGGTCAGAACCGCGTTCAAACCCTAAAAACGGCGCAATGCTTCGTTTACTGCTTTTGCTCGCGAATTCAATGACCGGAAAGGTCTATTTCATCCGCTCACAAAAGCGAGCCTTGCCTTGCTTGTTTCTAAGGTCAGAACCGTGTTCAAACCCTAAAAACGGCGCAACGCTTCGTTTACTGCTTTTGCTCGCGAATTCAATGACCGGAAAGGTCTATTTCATCCGCTCACAAAAGCGAGCCTTGCCTTGCTTGTTTCTAAGGTCAGAACCGTGTTCAAACCCTAAAAACGGCGCAACGCTTCGTTTACTGCAAACGATCGGGCAGTGCTTTCGTTTCGGTCGGAAACTTCCTTTAACGATCCTGTGACGGGGATCGGCCGTAAGCGATTAACTTCTCTTGACAGCGGAACGCACTTTCTTCTTATTTTCGTCGGGCTTTCACCTGCCGCCCGTTCTCTGCGCCGAAAAATCCGAATACTCTTTTCCGCAACGATTTATATTTTATTATACTCATTTTATCATACAAAGGTGCGTTTGGCAAACGTTTTCGCTGTTTTCGGTTTGAAAATCGATTGATTATTTGCTAAAATAGGTATATAATAATAAAAAAAGTTTTTGGAGAAATATAATGCTCGACATCAAACTCATCACGGAAGATCCCGAAAAGGTAAAAGCCGCCCTTGCGAAAAAGGGTTGCATAGTGGACTTTGCCGAAATTATCGCTCTCGACGCCGAGAGAAAAAAGATAATGGCGGAAACCGAAAAACTCAAAGCCGAAAGAAATAAAGTATCCGCGGAGATCCCCCGACTTAAAAAGGAAGGAAAACCCGTCGACGAAATATTCAAAAGAATGCGCGAGATAGGCGACGAGATAACCGCCGGCGACGCCAAGATCAACGATTATCAGACGCGTATAACCGATTTCGTGGCAAAACTTCCCAATATGCCCGACGACGACCTTCTCCCCGGGGAAAAGGAAAACAACAAAGTCATAAAGGTGTTCGGCGAAAAACCCGAATTCGGCTTCAAGGCGAAAAATCACGTAGATCTTTGCACCGATCTCGGCATCATAGATTACGAAAGGGGAGTAAAACTCTCCGGCAACGGCTACTGGCTGTACCGCGGCGACGGAGCAAGGCTCGAATGGGCTCTTCTCAACTACTTTATAAACACCCACCTTTCGGACGGTTACGAAATGATCCTTCCGCCGCATATGCTCGGCTATAACTGCGGATTCGGAGCGGGGCAGTTCCCCAAATTCACCGACGAAGTATATTGGGTGGACAGCGAAGACGGCGACAAAAAGCGCGCTAAATTTATGCTTCCCACCGCCGAGACCGCGCTCGTCAATATGTATTCGGGCGAGATAATCGACGAAGACAAACTCCCGATGAAGTTTTTTGCTTACACTCCCTGCTACCGCAAAGAAGCCGGCACCTACCGTGCGGAAGAAAGGGGAATGATAAGGGGACACCAATTCAACAAGGTGGAAATGGTACAGTACGCTCACCCCGACAAGAGCCGCGAAGCCTTTGAAGAACTCGTAAACAAGGCTTGCCGACTTATGGAAGGGCTCGGACTTCATTTCAGGCTCAGCAAACTCGCCGCGGGTGACTGTTCGGCGTCTATGGCGAGAACGTACGACATCGAAGTATGGATCCCGTCGATGGGTATATACAAGGAAGTTTCGTCCGTTTCCAACGCCAACGACTATCAGGCGAGAAGGAACAACACCCGTTTCCGCGATAAAGAGACGGGCAAGACGAGATTCGTCCACACGCTCAACGGCTCCGGACTTGCGACTTCGCGAGTATTCCCCGCGATAATAGAGCAATATCAGAACGCCGACGGCTCGATAACCGTTCCCGAAGCGTTAAGACCGTATATGGGCGGACAGGAAGTCATCAAAAAATTGTAATTTATGCATATAAAACCGCCTCGGACGAAATTTTCGTCCGAGGCGGTTTGGCTATATTATATATTATTGTCGGGCAGGTCGTTTTCGGTGACGACCTTAAAGCCGTTCGCTTTCAAAAGTTCGGTCGTAACGCCGTCGCCCGACGTAAGATTTCCGCTGAACGTCCCGTCGTATATTACGCCGCAGCCGCAGGACGGGCTTTTCGCTTTCAGCACGCAAAGGTCAACGCCGTTTTCTTTTGCCGTAGACAGAGCCTTTTGCGCGCCGAGAGAGTATTCCGCGGTTATATCCTTTCCTTTATTCGACAGGACTTTATCTCCGACTCGTTCGCCGGGGTCTCTCGGCGTGGGAAGTCCCCCCATTTGTTCGGGACAAACGCCGAACACTTCGTGTCCGCGGATAAAGGCGAGCACTTTTTCGTTTTTGCAGTCGTCGCCCTTATAGCGGCATTTTTTTCCGAGAAGACAGTTGCTGACAAGTATTTTCATAATATCCGCGCTCCTATAACCGTATAATAACATAACGCCGAAAAAATTTCAACGATTTGATTGACAAGATAAAAGTCCTTGTGATAATATATTTACGGTCTTTAAGAAACGATACGAGATATCGGCAAGATTATTTTAGGAAAAACTCGTCTTATTATGCCTTGTCGAAACGGACAAGGTATTTTTTTGTGCAAAATCCGATTTTATCGGTTAAAACAAAAGGAGAAAATTTATGAAACTGATTTACGGTGTAAGCGACAAGCCTACGATCGGTAAAACGCTCGTGTTTGCCTTCCAGCAGATGATCGCGATCATGGCGGCAACCCTTCTCGTTCCCCTTCTTATGAGCGGATTTGCTACCGGCGTACCGGGCGAGACTCTTTCTTTCGATCCCGCGGCGGCTCTTTTCGGAGCGGGTTGCGGCTCGATAGTCTACATTCTCTTCACCAAGAGAAGAAGTCCCGTCTTTCTCGGAAGTTCCTTTACCTTTCTCGGAGCGTACGCGGCGGTCATCGGACATAACTACGGATATTGGGGCGTGCTTATCGGCATAGCGTTCGCCGGTCTTGTTTACGTCGTTATAGCGATCATAATCAAACTCGTCGGGTCAAACTGGATAAACAAACTTATGCCCGCGGTCATAATAGGACCCATCGTCGCGATAATCGGTCTTTCGCTTTCCGGCACGGCTACCGGCTGGATGAGCGGAAACGGCGGAGCCGCGGCGAATTGGTACACCGAACTCATCTATATCGCCATCGGTCTTATAACTTTCCTTGTGATAGCCTGGGCTTCGACCAAAGGCACCAAGGGTATGAAACTCATACCGTTCATAATCGGTATAGGCGCAGGGTATTTAGTCGCCCTTATTCTCAGCATAATCGGCTGGTCGGCGGACGTGGAAGCCCTTAAAATAATCGACTTCAATCTCTTCAAAAACTGGGCGAACAACTTCGGATTCACGAGCATTCTCGACTATCCCAAGTTCACGTTCCTTAAAGCGATCGAACTCGGCGACGCCGCTACCCAGCACATCGACGGCGCGGCTATCGGCAATATCGCGCTTACGTTTATTCCCATAGGCATTGTCGAACTCGCTCAGCACATAGCCGACCACAAGAACCTTTCCAGCATTATAGAAAAAGACCTTATCACCGATCCGGGACTCGATAAGACCCTTCTCGGCGACGGCGTAGGCTCTATCGTCGGCGGATTCTTCGGCGGCGCGGCAAACACCACTTACGGCGAATCTATCGGATGCGTTGCGATAACCAAAAACGCTTCCATTTACTCGATACTCTTTGCGGCGATAGGCTGTATAGTCCTTTCGTTCTTCACCCCGTTCGTGCTTTTGATCAACAGTATTCCCAAGTGCGTAATGGGCGGCGCGTGCATAGCGATGTACGGTTTCATAGCGGTCAGCGGACTTCAGATGCTCAAACAGGTCGACCTTTCCGACAGCCGCAATCTCTACGTCGTCGCTTCCATACTCGTCGTCGGCATAGGCGGACTGACGCTCAACTTCGGCAACCACGAAGGAAGCCCGATAATAACCTTCACTTCGCTCGCTACCGCGCTCTTTATCGGACTTATAACCAACCTTTTGGTTCACAAGATCCCTTCGCTAGACAAAGAAGGAGAGCAGGAGAAAGTCGAAGACGCGCCTTCCGCTTCGGAAGCGCGGATGGCGGACGAAAATCACGAAGAAGACGAAGAATAAACAGTAAAACTTTCAGCGAGTCGGAAAAAGATTTTCCGACTCGCGATTTTATGTTTTTACTTGAAATCACGAGAAATATCGTATATAATATAAAAAAACACCGAGGCGAAATATGAATAATTATATGGACAACGTAACGGTTTTTAACCACCCTTTGATAAATCACAAGATAACCCACCTTTGCGACGTGAACACCAACACCAAGGAGTTCCGCGAGATCGTTTCGGAACTTGCGATGCTTATGGGATACGAAGCGTTCAGGGATATAAAGACCAAGGACGTAATGATAAAGGCGCCGCTCTCGTCGTTTATGTCGCCCGTTATCGACGACAAGATAACGATAGTTCCCATACTCCGCGCGGGGCTGGGTATGGTAGACGGGCTCGTCGCGCTTTTCCCCAACGCCAAGATAGGGCACATCGGGCTTTATCGTGACGAAAAGACGCTTGAACCGCACGAATACTACTGCAAACTTCCCAAAGATACGACTGACGGACAGGTCATAGTCGTGGATCCCGCTCTCGCGACGGGCGGAAGCGCGGCGGCGGCGATAACCTTTATAAAGGAAAGGGGATTCAAGCGCATAAAACTGCTTTCGCTCATAGCCGCTCCCGAAGGGATAAAGAGAGTTTGCGAAACGCACCCCGACGTAAAAGTGTACGTTGCGCACTACGCGGACGCTCCGCTCAACGAGCGCGGATATATAGTTACGGCGTTCGGCGACGCGGGAGACCGCATTTTCGGAACAAAATAGAACTAAAATAATTTTAATTGCGTGCGGGCGTTGCATTTACGCCCGCTTTTTGTTATAATTGAACTATTGACGGGTCTCAACTCTCGATCGAATTATACGGCGGAGAATCATGAACAAAACTGACGCAAAGAAAAAGTCCATATTTATCAACACGGGGATCATCGCGGCAATCGTTTTATGCGTTATCGTGGCGTTTTTCGTGTTCTATAAATCCAACGTCAAGCGTATAAATCGCCAGAACGAAACGTATATCGAAGACATAACCACGCAAAAGGCGTCTCTTATATACGATATTTTCGGCGAAAACATTCAGTACATAGAATCCGCGGCTCTCGTCGTGGAGACCGAATTCAGAAATCACGGGCTGGAAGCGGACAAGTTCGACGAAGAAAACACGGACGATTTAGAGCAAGACACGATAAATATCGTTTCGGAGACGCTCAGGACGTACGAAAATAAATTCGCTTTCAATTATCTCAGGTTCATAGACCTGCGCGGCAGGAGTTATACTTCCGGCGAACAGACCATACGGGCGACCGTTTCCGAGCGCGAGTATTTTCGTCAGGGTTCGGAAGGAAATACCGGTATGACCTACGTTCTCGACTCCAAAATAACGGACGAAAGACAAATCGGGTTTTATTCTCCCATCAAAAGCGGCGGCGGCGAGATCATGGGAGTTCTCGTCGGGTTTTACGGCGAAGAGTACATAAAGAAACTGATAGAAACGAGCGTTTTCGATTATAAGTGCGACGCGCTTTTGTGCGATCGCAACGGCGTGGTCATATACGACACGATAGGAAACGACGGGATAAGAAACTTTTTCGACGCGACGGACAGGGATTCCGTCGTATACAACGACAGAGAGAAGATAGAAAAAGTCTTTAAGGAAAAAGGGCGTTCGCTCTACGGTTTTACGCGAAACGGTCAGAAGACGATAGGGTATATCTCCTTTATAGGCGAACGTTCCAAATATTTTCTCGTTATAAACTTCCCCGTGAAGGCTTACGGGGATATGATAAGAAATTCCAACCTGAACGGCGCGGTTCTCCTTATTATACTAATAGCCGTGTTCGTCCTTTCGGGCGGATACTATATCGGCAGATTTTTCCTGCAAAGAAAAAGGCTTCTGGAAGAGACCAAAAACTCGAACAATATCCACCTTGCCGTATCCCTGCTGTTTGAAAACTTTATAGTCGTGAACGCGGAAACGGGCAAATACAACTATATAGAAGGAATGCCCGAAGTAGGCGAAATTCCCGAAGTCGGGGATTACGAAGTGTTCCTGAGATCCCTTCTCGGAAGGTTCCCCGTAGAAAAAGAAAGGGCGGAAGCCGCGGAGAAACTATCGTTTGAAAATCTCGTTGCGGAACTGAACGGCGGACACGACATAGTGTCTTACAACCTGCACGCCCCGATAAAGGACGAAGAGTGGTTTACGTATAACTTTATAGTCATTTCGAGAAAGGACGGCAAAGTCGGAGAGTTCCTTGTGGCAAGGCAGGATATATCCAAACTTCACGACAGGGAAGAAGAGATAAAGCGCACTCTCGAAAGGGCGAGAGACGACGCCGAAAAGGGAAACCGCGCAAAGAGCGACTTTTTGTCGGCTATGTCTCACGACATAAGGACGCCGATGAACGCCATAATCGGATATACGAAGATAGCGAGCGAACATATGAACGACGACGACATTGTCAGAGAGTCGCTTGAAAAAATCGACGTTTCGAGCAAATATCTGCTGTCGCTTATAAACAACGTTCTCGATATGTCCAAGATAGAGAGCGGAAAGATGCAACTTTTCTATAAGGAGTGCGATTTGTCCGCAATATTCCACAATATCGCGGATATGACTTACGCACAGTCCGAAGGAAAGAAACTCAGGATACACTTCGACGTTTCCGAAGTCGCGCACGGCAAAGTGAATATAGACGAACTCAGGTTTACGCAGGTTATGGTAAACATAATAAGCAACGCCATAAAATATACTCCGGAAGGAAAGGATATTTATATAACGGCGGCGGAGATCGGAGAAACTAAGGACGGAAGATCCGATTTCGTATTCTCGGTACGCGATACGGGTATAGGTATGAAAGAAGAATATATACCCCATATATTCGAGAGTTTTTCGCGTGAAAAAAGCGTTACGATAGACAAAATTCAGGGGTCGGGGCTCGGTATGGCGATAACGGCGAGAATAGTCGACCTTATGAAAGGATCTATTTCGGTAAAGAGCAAACTCGGCGAAGGCTCGGTGTTTGACGTCGCGCTCAATCTTGTCGTCGGGGAAGAAAACGACGGCGGCGCGGAAAAGGGAGCAAGGGCGCTCGTTCTCGGCAAAAGCGCCGACGACAATGCCGAAGTGTGCAAAACTCTCGGAAAGATGGGCGTTATATGCGACGTTGCGGACAATTTCAAAGCGGCCGAAAAAGCGGTCAACGCCGGCGGTTTTTCGTATATGATATTCAACAACTGTTCCGCGGAAGACGCAAAGTGCGCGGAAAAGCTTATGCCGAGCGTAAAAAGCGAAGTAAAAGCCACGGTCAAGATAGTGGACAGGATAACCGATACAAACGGCGCAGACGAGAGAAAGTTGATGACGGGAGTTATCGAAAAACCGGTATTCCGTTCGGATTTCAGAAAAGCGTTCGGCAACGTAAGCAAAAACACGGAAATCGGAGCAGGGGAAACTTTGCGGTTTGACGGACACAGGATACTTCTCGTCGAAGACAACGACATCAACGCCGAGATAGCCAAATTCATCCTTGCGGAAAGGGGCTTTGCGATAGACAGGGCGATAAACGGCAAAGAAGGCGTGGAAATGATGCTCCGCGGCGAAGAGTGGAAATATTCCGCCGTGCTTATGGATATACAAATGCCGGTTATGAACGGTTACGAAGCGACGCGCGAGATAAGGAAGGCGGAAGGAGAATATTTTGCGAAAGTGCCGATAATCGCGATGAGCGCCAACGCTTACGAAGAAGACGTGACGAGCGCGTTGAACTCGGGAATGAACGCGCACATAGCCAAGCCTTTCGATAACGAAAAGTTGTTCCGAACCCTTCGGGAACAAATGGATAAAAGCAAAAACGCGCAATAAAACAACCCCCGAAGACGTCGCGTCTTCGGGGTTTTTCTTGTTTTATATTCGGTGCAGAAGGCGGCTTTGCCGTGTATTGGTTTATAATAAGGAAGAAGAGATAAGGCAAGATGTTATTTGTAAAATTTGTTGCGGGGACGCAAAATGCGTCCCCGCAATATTTGTGAGTTTTATTTTTGCAGGCATAAAATGGCTTGATTTTTTGAAAAATATAATATATAATAAAACCGCTGTTCGGATATTTCTTTTTACAAAGCAAAATTGCTTTATAATGAGAAGGAAAAACTTAAAATAAAGATAATTACACGGAGGCTTATCGAAGCGGTCATAACGAGGCGGTCTTGAAAACCGTTTGGGTGCAAGCCCACAGGGGTTCGAATCCCTTAGCCTCCGCCAACACAAACAAAGCAAGCACTTTTGTGCTTGCTTTGTTGTTTACAGTCTGAAAAAAGGGATTCGAACGGGTGGGCAGTAGCAAATTAAACGGAACTTTAGTTTTGTCCAAACAATTTGTGACCAAACAGCTGATGAATCGGCTGTTTGCCGCACCGGCGTGATAGCAAGATTTATCTTACGGGGCGAATCGCTTATACTTTAATCAAGAATTAAAACGATGAAAACACATAAAAACGATTATAATGATTGAAATAGGGGTAAAAATATGATACAATATATACGCTACACATTTTAATATTCTACGGAAAGGGGATACTTTTGGTAAAAATGTATTCTCTCACCTTTTCGTAGAAAAATGTGTAGCAACATTGAGAGATATGTTTTTCGTGTGTCTCTTAATGAGGCACATTTTTTATTTAGGAGAAAACAAATGAGTTCTGTGGGTATTTATTGGATTGTTGTAGGTGTTATTGCAATCATATCGCTGATTATACATAGACTTGCCACGGGAATGGTTATAGACGTTTCGGATTTTTTCAATCCCGCCGAAACCTTTGATTTTTTTATTGAAGATCGCGGTTGGGTTAATTTGGTGATTGTAGGCGGACTCGGCGGAATCGTGTTTGCCTTTGTTTTTTGGAGTTGGCTATATTCTCTCCTAATATTGGGCGGGCTGATTCTGGTTTGTGTGATTATTTTTATTATTATAGTGATAGTGGATAATAAAAATCAAAAAGAATTGGAAAATTACGAGCCTGAATATGAAGAAACAAAGGTTAAATATAAATGTCCGGGGTGCGGGGCGAACTTGTATAAGATTTTTAACGTCGATGAAGGTACGGCAAAGTTTGTGTGTAAATATTGCGATATTACGTATACTAAGAAAGATTTAGTTACAAAAGCAAACGAAGAAAAATCGACCGATGAAGAACTATGGATCGATATAGGCGATTTTGAAGAAGAATACTTTAATGCGTGCGATAATTTCTTTTTTAAACCGTACAATTTACATAACAAAAAAGAAATAGAAAGAAAATATAGTCGATTGATGAGCAGAACGGAAAAGTGTGAAGACATTTATGAAAATGTTTCATGGGACGAAACGGAAGATATATTGCAGGAAACGCGGGACTTTTTCATTGACAATCTCGATGAGATAAAAGAATATTTTTCAAAATACGGTGAAGAAGAAATCAAAAGGAGATATGAATTCTATTGTAAAGTAAATGAAGAACTTGATGAAGAAAGCGACGATGAAGAATAAAACCTAATTAAATAATAAAATTATCCGACGACCGAGGACTCTTTGTAAAAAGGACTCGGTCGTCGGGCTTTTATGAGATTTATTTTTTTCCGTTCTCCGCAAGGATCTTGCGCGCAAGAGCGTCGTGCCGCGTGACAAAGGCGTTGAGTTTGGCGTTCATCATATACTGCGGCTGACCGCCGAAGTCGGGATTTTTTAATACGGAGCCGGAATTTTTATCCGCGTTCTCCGTTTTTTTGTCCGTTTTTGAGAAAGACGACGTTCCCTTTGCCGTTTCGCTGAATTTGTCTATGAGATCGAAAAGTCCGAATTTTTCCATAAAAACACCCCTTTTTTGCCCGCAAAGCGGAAAATCTTTAATCAAATAATTGCGTAAATAAAATTTTTAGTATATAATATATAGGCATATAGTCTATAAGGCGTATAATCTGTTTTTATTATATGTTCGAACAAATCATTTATGCCATAAGGAGCGAAATATGGGCAAGAAAATAATCGGTTTATTGCTTACCGTGTGTATGGCGTTCGCGGTCGCGTCGTGTAGCGAAAGCGGAGCGAAGATCACGGCGGGTATGGACAATTCCGGCGAAGTCGCATATAACGGCGGTTCGGTCGTCGCTACGAAAGACTACGTCTATTTCATAAACGGCGTCGAAAGTTCGTCCAAGACCTATAAAACGGGCGAAGTCGTAAAAGGCGCGCTTATGAGAACCAAACGCGAAAATCTCGTCAAAC
>CAMNIW010000013.1 GCA_946540675.1 uncultured Clostridia bacterium
AAATATCTCAACTCCTACAAAAAAACCTTTCTCGTAATATCGCACGACACGGCTTTCTTAAACGAAGTCGCAAAGGTCATAGTCAGTATAGAAAACGGCTCTATAAGGCGTTTTTCGGGCAACTACGACCAGTATCTCGCGCAAAGAGAAATACTCAATAAGCAATACGAAGACAGTTATAACCGTCAGCAGGCGGAGATAAAGCGCTTGCAGGACTATATAGACCGCAACAAGGCGAGAGCGTCTACCGCAGGCATGGCGAACTCGCGCAAGAAGATGCTCGACAGGATAGAAGTGATGGCGAAACCCGTCGCCGAGAAAGACTGTTCTTTCTCCTTCCCGTACGAAGAACTCAACGCAAAAATCATGCTGGACGTCAAAGACCTTAAAATAGGTTATGACAGGCAACTTATCCCCGACGTGTCGTTTACCATGTCTTCGACGACAAAAATGTGGATAAGGGGCACCAACGGCGTGGGCAAGACCACTCTTATAAAGACTTTGCTGCACAGGATACCCCTGCTCGGCGGAACTTTCTCTTTCCATCCGGCGTCGAAGATCGGGTATATAGAGCAGGATCTCTTTTTCGAGAACAAAAATCTTTCGGCGTATCAGTGTTATCTTTCGGCTTATCCGAGAATGTCGCAAAAGGACGTCCGAGCAAAACTCGCTAAGGTCGGACTTACGGGCGAACTCGCGACAAAGCCCGTCGGCAACCTTTCGGGCGGGGAAATGATGCGGCTCAAACTCGCCGTAATGAGCGAACGCTCGTCTAATATGCTCGTTTTGGACGAGCCGACCAACCATCTCGACGTAAAGGCGAAAAAGGCGCTTAAAGACGCGCTTTCGGCATACGGCGGCGCGGTGATACTCGTAACGCACGAACCCGACTTTGCGGAAGGCCTTTGCGACGCGGTATTCGACGCCAAACAGAAAAATTAAGGATAAAGCGGTCGTTTTTTATTTTATAAGAAAACAGGCGGATTTTAGGTGTTGACAACGGCGCTATAATAGTGTAAAATAAACGAAAACTCATCGGAACGGGAGAAAGATTATGAAAAAACTGTGCTGTTTGATTTTTGTTTTATTTGTGTGCGCGTTCGTTTTTGCGGCGTGCGACGAAAACCAAAAAGCGGTTTCGGACAAAGCGGAGATCGTTTCCGCGGAAGGAATAACCTTTGAGAATAACGAAGGTTTTATAGCCGTGCCCAACACAAAGGAATCTTTTTCGTTTTCCGATATCGTAACCGTCAGCGAAAACGCGACCTGGGCGGTAAGCAAAGACGCTTACGGATTTGAAACTTCGTTGACAAAATCTTTTCCGCTTGTCGTAGGCGACAATAAAATTTATATTATAGTCGTGGCGGAAGACGGCGTAAATACGAGCGTTTATCCGATTACCGTAAGGAGAAAACAGGTTTATAATCTGACTTTCTATATCCGACAGAAACTTGTCGACGAGCAGGATATAGAAGAAGGCGGTTTTGCGACCGAACCGCAAATAGACGGATATAAGTGCGAGTGGGAATATTCTTTCGACAAACCCGTCGTAAAAAGCGAATCGGTATCGGGACAAATGACGGCGATAGAATATTCCGTAACCTACGACTTGGCAGGCGGCGAGTTCGACGGTGAAGAGATTGCGGTATATACCGTCGAAGATGAAATAAACCTTCCAAGACCTTACCGTGAAAATTTCAAATTCAAGGGTTGGTTTTACGGTAAAGAAAAAGTGGACATAATAAGCGGACAGTACCATGAAAACATCGTTCTTCGGGCGGAGTGGAAAGAAGGTCTGGATATTCTCATTTTCGAGAGAAAGGACGGCACGTCCGAAAAGCTCAAAGCAATAGCTAAGTCCGATAAAAATACAATAGAAGTCAAAAACTTTATAACGGCGAAAGATATTCCGCTGACCGCGGAAGGTCTTTGCGAGTATGACGAAGTTATAATGAATAACGTTTCGGTTATGGATTTGCGCGTCAGATTCGGTTATAAAAAAGACTCTCCCGACAGCGAAGAGAGTAGGTATGCGACGGATAAAGCCGACGAATTTCAGTCTTGCCTTTATTCATACGTAAACGATCACGGCGGCTCTCTTTTTACCGTCGGCGGCGACGATGACGACGGTAAAGCTAACGTTTATAACTCTCGTTATATGGATAATTCCATATACCGGCAGATGCTCCCCGTACAGACGAGAGATTATATTCCGTCGTTCGGCGTGATAATCTTAATCGACCGTTCGGGCTCGATGGCACAGGTCGTCGGATCGACGGGGCAGTCGAGACTGTTCTGGGCGTTGTCAGGCGCAAAGGCGTGTCTTAACGAGATGAGCGAGAGGGATTATATAGGCATAATATCTCTCGACGGCGAAAGCAAAACGCTGTTGCCGCTCACTCCGCGTCTGCAGGAATCCGAGATACTCGCGGCGATCTCCGACATAGAAGAGTCGGGCGGCGGATCGATAGCCGCCAACGCGATAGAGATCGCGGGCATGCAACTCGGTGCGCTCAAAGTCGAGAAAAAGCATATTATTCTCGTATCGGACGGCGCACTCATCGACGAAGAAGAGAGTATAAACAATGCTAAGGAGAATTTAGCCAACGGCATAACCTTATCGGTAGTACAGATCGGCGGTTCCGCCTATAGCGAAGCGATAGCGACCAGGCTCGCCGACGCGGGCGACGGACGGGTTTACACGGACGACAATCGGATCGTTATGAATATGAGTGAAGACGTGCGTTCCGTTGCGAACGAAATTTCCGAGCAGTTTGAAATAAACGCTTTCAATCCGATAATAGAAACAATCAAGACAAGGCTTTTAATCGGGGTTAATTATATCGACGACAATTCCGTAAAAACGTTTTCTGCGAAAGTCGGCGGGTTTTACGGGTCGAAAATTAAATCCACCGCGGAACTTATCCTTACTGCCGGCAAGTACGGAGATCCGCTTTACGCCCAATGGAATTTGGGCAAAGGCAGAGTGGGAAGTTTTATGTGCGACGTCGGGGGAAAGATGTCGGCGAAGTTTACGGCTGACAAAGACGGCGGGCGTTTTATAAAAAACGTCGTCTACGGGTTGGCTTCATAACGCGGGTAAAAACAAAGCGAACGTAAGCCGCCTAAGCGTAAAGTCGTTGCGACGGCCGTGCTTTCGGCGGCGGATATTTTTGGCAAATATTATCCCGATTTGCTAAAATCCGAATAAAATAGTTTGACTTTGAAATCCTTTTCATATATAATATATGCGAAAAAATAATTATCATAATTTTTTGGAGGACATACAATTATGGCAACAGTTAAAGTCGGTATCAACGGTTTCGGCCGTATCGGCAGACTTGCTTTCAGACAGATGTTTGACGCTGAAGGCTACGAAGTAGTCGCAATCAACGACCTTACGGACGCGAAAATGCTCGCTCACCTTCTCAAATACGATTCGGCTCAGGGCAGATACAAATATGCCGAAGAAGTTTCTTATGAAACTTACGAAAACGCCGCCGACAAGGCTCCTAAGGGCGCAGTTATCGTAAAGGGAAAGAAGATCTCCATTTACGCCGAAAAAGACGCTAAAAACATTCCTTGGGGAGAACTCGGAGTTGACGTCGTTTTAGAGTGCACCGGATTCTATTGCTCGAAAGAAAAATCGCAGGCTCACATCGACGCCGGCGCGAAGAAAGTCGTTATTTCCGCTCCCGCGGGAAACGACCTTAAAACCATCGTTTACAGCGTAAACGAAAAGACCCTTACTAAAGACGACAAGATCATTTCGGCTGCGTCCTGCACCACGAACTGCCTTGCTCCCATGGCGGACACTCTCAACAAACTCGCCGAGATCAAGAGCGGTATAATGACCACCGTTCACGCTTTCACGGGCGACCAGATGGTACTTGACGGACCGCACAGAAAGGGAGATCTGAGAAGAGCGCGTGCCGCCTCGGTAAACATCGTTCCCAACTCGACGGGTGCGGCTAAGGCTATCGGACTCGTTATCCCCGAACTCAACGGAAAACTTATCGGTTCGGCTCAGAGAGTTCCCGTTCCCACGGGTTCCACCACTATTTTGGTAGCGGTAGTCAAGGGCAACGTAACTAAGGAAGACATCAACGCGGCTATGAAGGCTGCTTCGAGCGCTTCGTTCGGATATACCGAAGAACAACTCGTTTCGTCCGACATAATCGGCATCACTTACGGTTCGCTTTTCGACGCTACGCAGACGATGGTAAAATATATGCCCGAAACCGACGAAACGCAGGTACAGGTAGTCGCTTGGTACGACAACGAAAACTCCTATACTTCGCAAATGGTAAGGACTATCAAATATTTCGCCAACATTTAACTTAAAAAATCTTCCCGAAAGGGAAGATATACGGGGGCATAGCTCAGTCGGTTAGAGCGCTTGCTTCACATGCAAGAGGTCGCGGGTTCGAGTCCCTCTGTTCCCACCATATTTTTTAAGGGAGAGATACAAGCGATCTCTCCCTTAATTTTGCCCTTTTTCAGCCGAAAACAGCCGTTTTTCGGCTGATTTTTGTGTTTTTACGCCCTTCGACTTGGCGATTGTCTAAAATCGGAGCCTTTCTAACCGTTTTCGGAAAAGCGTAATCGTGTGAAAGCCGGCAATCGTGTGTTTGTCGAGAGTAATCGTGTGTTTGTCGAGAGTAATCGTGTGTAAGAAGAAAGTTTCAAAAAATTTCTTTATTTGTATTGCTTTTTCATTATTTATATTGTATAATAAATACAAATAAACCGAAAGGCGGACTATTTTATGGATAGAGTTTCAATGTGCAATCGGATCGGCAATGAATATAAGACCTCAAATATTGAGGGCGGAGAGTATTCATATGTTCAAGCGGCGGGATCAAGAGAAAAACTGATTCAGGCGCTCGGATATACGCCAGAGCATTTCAAACTTGATATTCGGTTTGAAAACAATGGGGTTGTTGTTCTCGTTGAAACAAAGCAGAGTTTTGTGAAAGCGGATGAAGACCAACTCCGTGAATATCTCGTCGAGGAGAAAGCATTGCACCCAAACAGCAAGATCGTTTGCATTCTTGCAAACACAAACGATGACAAAATCCGCGTATGGAAATCTGTTATAGACGACGCGCATTTGCTTGCCGAAGAGACAGTTCTCGATTCGATGGCACATTATGAAAAACTGTTTGAGATCAGCAGGCAGAATGACCGTGAAGCCGTACTTAAAAACACCTATAAATTGAACGAAACTTTACATAAAAAAGATATCGACGAGAGACTTCGCAGTCAGTTCGTCGGTACGACTTTGTTATATATTCGCGATGTTCTAAAAAGACAAGGGATTGCGATAATCAACGATACGACAAGAAAACAGTTGCGTGATTTTTGGAATAGCTTTTCCCCTTCTCAGATCCGCACCGGAATTGGCGACACGCTTACAAGTCTTCTTGACAATTCAGATAACAAGACGGAAAAAATCAGACTTCTCCAGAAAAATGTATTGGATGATCAAAAGGTCAAAGGACTTAAAACACAGGATTGGGTCGATATTCTTGATGAGATTGTCGGAAATATTTACAGTTATATCAATACCGATACTTCCGAGGGACAGGATATTCTGAATCTCTTTTTCATTGCTTTTAACAAATACACCGGAAAAGCCGATAAGAATCAGGCGTTCACCCCCGACCACATCACGAACTTTATGTGTCGCGTGACCGGTGTTGACAGAACAAAGCGAATTTTTGACGGAACGTGCGGTTCCGGCTCTTTCTTGGTGCAGGCTATGGTTCTTGAACTGGCAGACTGTAACCGTCAAAGAGCAACCGAAGCCGAAAAACAAGCAATGCTTGAGACCGTCAGAAAAGAGCATATATACGGCATAGAAATTGAAGAAAAAGCTTTCGGTCTTTCTACAACAAATATGCTGATTCACGGTGACGGAAATTCAAACGTCAAAAAGGCAAATCTGTTTGAGAGTGAAGCATTTTTCAAAGAAGCAAGCCCGGATATTATTCTGATGAATCCGCCCTATAACGCAAAGCCGATCACAATTCCTAAAGCATACAAAAAAGATTGGAAGAAAGACGCAAAAGAAGACCCAACAAAAGGGATGGTTTTCTTAAAGTTCATTTCCGATACTCTGAAAAAAATCAACAAGGCAAGAGAAGATGAAGGAAAGACACCAAAAGAGGTAAAAATCGCTATTCTCTTGCCCGTCTCAGCGGCTATCGGAACAAGCAACTATATCTCGGATATGAAAAAAGCATTGCTTGAAGACAATACGCTTGAAGCGGTTTTCACGCTCCCAAATGAGATTTTCTATCCGGGTGCTTCCGCGAGTGCTTGTTGTATGGTTTTCACCCTCGGCAGACCGCATAAAAACGCCGACGGAACAGTCAATAAAACATTTTTCGGTTACTATAAAGAAGACGGTCACAAAAAGAAAAAGAACCTCGGTCGCATCGAGCAGTTTGACGAGAACAATAACAGCATTTGGAAACAAATCGAGGAGGAATGGCTTGACCTATACAGAAATAAGACCGTGAAAGACGGCATATCTGCAATGCAGGCTGTTTCGGGCGATGATGAATGGCTCTGCGAAGCGTATATGAAAACCGATTACAGCAAACTGACGGAAGCCGATTTTCAACAGATGCTGAATAATTATCTTGCGTATCTCGTGAAGGAGGGCAGGATATATGAATCTTAATGTGAACGAATGGAAGTCTTTTATTACAGCCCGCCTTTTCCCTGTATTAGAAAACGGAAAAGCCAATCAGCAGATGCTTGATGAAGGGAACGATTGTTTCTATGTTGGTGCAAAACGGGATGATAACGGAGTGATGATTCATTGTATGCGCGATGAATCACTTATAACAAAAGGCAACTGTATTGTTTTTATTTGCAATGGGCAAGGCTCTGTTGGATACGCGAATTATATGGATGTTGATTTTTTGGGAACAACTGATATAGTTGCAGGTTATAATGAATTTTTAAATCCATTTACAGGCGCTTTTCTTGCATCAGTTTATTCGCAAGAAAGGCCAAAGTATTCATTTGGACGAAAGTGGAAAACGCATCTAAAAGAAACCGAAGTAAATTTACCTGTTCAACATAATTCTGATGGAACCATCTTATTTGATGAAACGCACAGATTTTCCGACGATGGATATGTGCCAGACTGGCAGTTTATGGAAGATTATATCAAGTCTCTCCATCATAAGCCGCTAACAACGAAAAATAAACCGGGACAGGCGTCAGATTTGAATGTTCAAGCCTGGAAAGAGTTTACGGTTCCAGAATTATTTGGAGAAGTAAAAGTCGCAAAATCTGCCGATATAGGAAACCTTGAAGAAGGTAAAACGCCTTTTGTTGGCAGGACGGATGTTGATAATGGAGTGCAGGGATTTGTTGACCCCATATCTCTTACAAAGGGAAAATGTATAACAATTAGTATGGTTGGAACCAATGTTGCTTTGTACCAAGAAGAGGATTTTCAAGCAAGTCAAAACATTGCAATTCTCAGAAAAGACGGTATAACAAAAGCGATGGCTTTATTCATTTGTTCAATGATCAATTTTGAAATGAGACTAAAGTATAGTTATGGACGGACTGTTGGAAAAACAAATATTGAAGAAATGATTATTAAGCTTCCTATTGATTCGGATGGCAATCCCGATTGGCATTTCATGGAAAACTATATAAAAGCTTTGCCCTACGGCGACAGACTGGAGGGGTGAGAATGGCAAGAGCAAGAAAAGATTCTCACCCGATCACGATCCGCATGGAACAAGGGCTGTATGATAGGTTAGAGAAATACTGTAAACAATCGGGACAACCCAAAACGGTTGCGCTTGAACGTGCGTTGACAAACTATATTGATCTGTACGACAAAAAAGAAGCAGAATATGCAAAACTAAAAAAGAGGCCGCGTTCACAATAATTTATCAATTCCCCCGCCTACCTATATAATGCCGTCGGATTGTAGCAAAACAGGTGCTTGACTTTTCCGTTTTTTAGAGCAATACCTATTCTCCAAGCCGCAAGGCAAAAAAAAGGAGAATGGAAATGCCTATTTCAGATAAAAAGCGGGAAGGACAGGAGAATTACGCGGTCGCGATGGCGATTATGAAGGAAATGAAAGCCAAGGGGATCATAAACAAAGAGGACATTTTGTTCGTCGAAGCGAAACTCGCGGAGCGTTTCAAACCGTACTGGCGCTATAAAGAATTTGAGTTCGATCTGTAAAAAACCCGTAAAATCAAGGGTTTTCGGCACAATGCACCCCACCCCTAAAAATGCACCCCATTTCGATAGGTGGGGTGCATTTGTCTAAAATTAGAGTTATACTTCAAAAGACCGCAGGCGCCGTTAAGGTGCCTGCGGTATTTTGTCCGAGAGCGAGCGGCGAGAAAAGAAAGGTTTGTTCCGTTTTCGCCCCGTTCCGCACAGGGCAGGTCGCAAAAAGAGTTCACGCTCAGTACATTTTAAGAAAACTTGTACTGAATATTTGTTCCGCAATTGACAAAAACGCGGCATTACTTTATAATAAAATTCGATGAGTAAAGATAAAAAAGCCATAAAACGATTTTTTCACGGATTGACGTTCAATACGATAGGGGCGATAATAGTTTTGCTTTTCGTCTTTCAGGTGATAGTAAGCACGATAGGTTACTTGATTTTCACCAGGTATTTGAGCAAAGAGTATAACGAATCGGCGTTTTGCACGGCGACTACGGCGTCCGCTCTCGTCAGCGGCGACGACGTCTCGGCGTTTCTCGACCAAAAAGACGACATACTCGAAGATCGCGACACCGAAACCGTGAGAAGGTATAAAGAGTGCGTTTCCCGTATCGGGCTACTTTGCGACACTCAGGACGTAAACGTCATCTACGTAATAGCGGTAAACCCCGATTATAAGTCGTTCGTTTCGGTAATAAACTGTCCCAACAAAAACAGCGGCTATACGCCGTGGGAGATAGGCAAGGTCGTCGACACGTCGGAAGTCGAACATAACGCTTTTTACGGCACGTATAAGCAAATGTATGAAGAAGGGCTTGAGCGCGGCACGGTAATGCGCACCGAAAACCTGCACGGAGCGGTGCCGCACGTGACTTCGGCCGTTCCGCTTAAAGACCATACGGGAAAAGTCGTTTCGCTCCTTTGCGTTCAGCGCACGATGGGCGAACTGACGACCGGTCGCGGCAAATACCTGCGGCAGGTGATTTTTTCCGCGGTCGGACTTATGATATTGTGCACGATCTTTACGACGCTGTATATAAAGCGGCATTTCATACTCCCGATAAAGCATATATCCGACGAAGCGGCGCGTTTTGCGACCGAAAACAGCGCGCCGGAAAAACCGCTTTCGAGCGAAATGACAAAAATAAGCGAATTATCCGAACTTATGACGGGTATAAACGAAATGGAAGGCAAAACGCTCGAATATATCGAAAATCTGTCTTCTGTCATTTCCGAAAAACAGCGTATGGGCGCCGAACTGCATATAGCGAGTCTTATTCAGGAAGGCTCTATCCCGTCCATATTTCCCCCGTATCCCGACCGCAAGGAATTCGACATTTTCGCTTCGATGACCCCCGCAAAGGAAGTCGGCGGCGACTTTTACGATTTCTTCCTTATAGACGACGACAAACTCGCGATGGTCATGGCGGACGTTTCGGGCAAGGGAGTGCCTGCGGCGCTGTTTATGATGGTAACCAAAATACTTATTAACGAACGCGCGATGATGGGCGGTTCGCCCGCGGAAGTGCTGACTTTCGTAAACGACCGCATTTGCGACAACAACAAGGCGGAAATGTTCGTCACCGTGTGGCTGGGCATACTCGACTTAAAGACGGGCGTCGTTACCGCCGCCAACGCCGGACACGACGATCCCGCGGTTTGCGGCAAGGACGGAAAATTCCGTATAGTAAAGAACAAGCACGGACTTGTCGTCGGCGCGATGAAAGGCGTTAAGTACAGCGACTTCGAGATAAAACTCGAAGAAGGCGACAAGATATTCCTTTACACCGACGGCGTTCCCGAAGCGACCGACGCCGAACAAAAACTGTTTACGCAGGACGGCATGATAGAAGCGCTCGACAAGGCGGCGGACCGCTCGCCCAAACAGGTGGTAGAAGCGGTCTGGTCAGGAATAAACGCTTTTGTAAAAGACGCGCCGCAGTTCGACGACGTGACGATGCTGTGTCTCGAATACAGGGGGGCAAGCGGAGAAGTGAGAGAAAACGATTCTTACACGATAAGACTCGCCGCAACGGAAGAAAACCTTGCCAAGGCGATAGAATTCGTAAACGCCCGACTTGAAAGCGCGGGCGCGAGCGAAAAGACGCTTATGCAGGTAGAACTCGCGGTGGAAGAGATCTTTATAAACATAGCGCATTACGCCTATTCGCCCGAAACGGGTTACGCGGATATAAGCGTAACCTTAGAAGACGGCAAAAAGGCGGTAATACGCTTTACCGACAACGGGAGACCTTACGATCCGCTCGCCGCCGACGATCCCGACGTAACGCTTTCCGCCGAAGACAGAAAGATAGGCGGACTCGGCGTGTTTATGGTCAAAAAGATAGCGGACGCCGTAAACTACCGCTATGAAGACGGTAAAAATATACTTACAATGGAGAAGACGTTTTGACAAAGATAGATAAAGCGATCAAGTTTGCCGCGGACGCGCATTCGGGGCAAAAGAGAAAACTCGGCGGAGCGCCGTACATATTGCATCCTTTGGAAGCGGCGGCGATAGCCGCAAGGCTCACGTCCGACGAAGACGTGATGTGCGCCGCGGTCTTGCACGACGCGGTGGAAGACACTGCCGTTACGGCGGAAACTATACGCCGCGAATTCGGTGACAGGGTAGCGGATCTCGTTTCGGCGGAAACCGAAAACAAGCGGGAAGACCTTCCGCCCGAAATCACGTGGCGTATCCGCAAAGAAGAAACCATAGAGCATCTTATGACCGTCAAAGATAAAGACGTAAAGATACTCTGGCTTGCCGACAAGTTATCCAATATGCGCTCGATAGTCAACGCGTATCTGAAAATCGGCGACGCGCTGTGGGAGAAATTCCACCAAAAAGACAAAAAAATGCACGAATGGTATTATAGGAGCGTTGAAAAGGCTCTCGAAAGCGATTTCGGGAACACGCAGGAGTTTCTGGAATACCGCAACTTACTCAATTTAATTTTTTGACAGGAGAACTTTATGAACTACAAGGAAGAAGGCGAGACTCTCAGACTCTTTTTGGAAGGAAGAATAGATTCTTCCAACGCGGCGACGGTAGAAAAAGACATCTTTTCGGCCATTGAAAGCAATTCGGGCAAAACCCCGATAATCGACGCCGACAAGTTGGAATACATTTCTTCCGCAGGACTCAGAATTGTACTTAAACTCAAAAAAGCCTATCCGGACATTAGTCTTATCAACGTAAATTCCGACGTGTACGAAATTTTCGATATGACGGGATTTACCGAGATGATGGAAATACAAAAGGCGTATCGCAGGATATCCGTCGACGGGTGCGAAGTCATAGGTCAGGGTGCCAACGGCAAAGTGTACCGCATAAACGACGACACCGTGGTAAAGGTCTACCTTAATCCCGACAGTCTGGACGATATACGCCGCGAGCGCGACCTTGCGAAAAAAGCGTTCGTTCTCGGCATACCCACCGCCATTTCCTACGACATAGCGAGAGTGGGCGACGGTTACGGCACGGTTTACGAACTTCTTAACGCCGAATCGTTCGCGAAACTCATCGCGTCCGAGCCCGAAAACATAAACCGTTACGTGGATATGTACGTCGAACTTCTCAAAAAGATACATTCCACGCTCGTCAAAAGGGGCGATATGCCCGACATGAAAGAAACGGCGGTAAAATGGGCGGAGTTCGACAGGGATTACCTTCCGCAAGAGACGGGCGACAAGTTGGTAAAGTTGGTAAAAGCCGTTCCCGAAGACGACCATATGATGCACGGCGATTATCACGTCAAAAACGTGATGATGCAGTCGGGCGAAGTTCTTCTTATAGATATGGATACGTTGTGCGTAGGCAACCCCGTATTCGAACTCGGTTCGATGTTCAACGCGTATAAGGGATTTTCCGCGCTCGATCCGAGCGTTTCGATGTCATTTTTGGGACTTCCGCACGAAACTTGCGTAGAGATTTGGGAAAAATCGCTAAAAAAGTATATCGGCGGAGACCAAGCGAAGATCGACGACGCGGAAAAGAAAGCGGCGATCGTCGGGTATATGCGCCTTTTAAGGCGTCTTGTGCGCCGCGGCGGAGCAAACGACCCGAAAGGGAAAGAAGCGATCGACTTCTACGTTGCAGAACTCACAAGGCTCGTCGCGTCCGTGGACACGCTCGTATTATAACGAAAAGAATAAAAACGGATCACGGCGCATTTCGAGAGTTACGACCCGAAAACGGGGAAAGGACTTTTCAACGAAGGTTTTTCGAGTCGGAATCTTCTCGCCTTCGAAAAGCTTTCTTATCCCGAAGGCGGCGAAGTTATAGACGAATATTTTGAATAAAATAAATTAAGTCCGGCGGCGATAAAAATTTTTATCGCCGCCGGAAGTTTATGGCAAAAAATTAAAGAGTAAATGGATTTTTTACCGTCGCCCGTGCTATAATACGCTTAATCAAGTCGCATACTCCATAACACGAATATGCTTTACCTTTGCGGTTTGAAATGAAAAGCCGGGGGTAAAATATGTATACGACGACAAAAGTGTTTATATGGATCGGGGCGGCGCTTAATTTTTTGAACGTTTTTATAAATATCCGACGGGATTATTTGCTTGTCGTGTTTTTTGCGATTTTGGCGGTCGCCGGTCTTGCGATAGCAGTCCTGGCGACGATGAAACTCTCCGAAGCCGAAAAGAAATCGGACATTACAGCGTTCGGGGTGCTGGCTTTGCTGTTTTGCGGACTTGTCGGCGGAATACTTATGCTTTGTCTTAAAGACGAGCAACTGCCCAACTACAAAAAACCCGACGGAACCAAGACCATAGAAGAGCGGATCGCGGAAGAAACGGCAAAGAAGGAAGACGACAAAAACGAACTGTAAAAAACGGGAAACGGGCGGCGGAGCAAATTTTTGCTCCGCCGCTTAAAATTTATTGAGATTTTGCGTTAAAGCATAAAGACAAAACGCTTTCGTTATGATATAATACAAAAAAACGGTTTTCAGGCTTGTTTCGGGGGCTTATATGAAAAACAAATTCGCGTTATCGATATGTTTCGTCGCGGCGGTCGCGTTGTCTTTTACGGGTTGTGACTTTTTGGGTTCGATCGGGAAAAAAGACGACGCCAAAACTTACGACAAAGAACTTCCGTCGTCTTCGGGGAAATGGTATTTTCTCGACGGAGAGAAAAATCCGACGGACACGTATTTCTCGTTTAACGGAGAAGAAGGTAATATGACTTTCGTTTACTACGAAGGCGGAGAGAAGGTTTCCGACGGCGGTTACAGGGTCGTATATAAAGGCAACGGGTCGGAAAGCACGTACACTTTTTCCTGGTGCCTTAAACGCGACGGCGAAGAGAAAGAAGACGTGGTGATTTGTTACGCGGACGACTTCGAAACGGATTTTACGCAATTTACGGTAATGCAGGAAGAGAAGAACATCGGGTTTGTAGACGCCAGACCGCGAACGCACGTCTACCGCATAAGCGAACTCCCGTACAAAATGGGTACTTACGTAAAGGAAGGGGAAAAGTTCAAGACCGAAAAGGACGATTATAAATACGCCGAAAAGTATTGTATCCCGAACGGCGTTTACGTATCTTCGACGGGCGAGAGTATGACGTTTTTCGCTACAAAGCCGAGAACGTATCATCTTTTCTCTTATCGGAACGGAGAAGAAACGATAGAAGGGGGATACACCGTGGCGACGGACAAAAAGACGATA